>NZ_LJOU01000004.1:0-85043 GCF_001672085.1 Anabaena sp. AL93
GTAACAGTAAGCTCTATGACAGTCATACCTCTAAAGCCCTCAAACGGCAAAACCATAAATGTGGACATTGTGGATTAAAAATGCTTAGTGATGAAAAGGTACATCTGCATCATGTTGATGGAAACCACGAAAACTGGAAAATAAAGAACCTTTTAGCCATTCACGAAAGCTGCCACGATTATATTCACATGAGCAAAAGCGAAAGCTAAGAACATCGGAAGCTGGGTGCGGTGAAAGTCGCACGCCCAGATTTAACAGAGAGGGGCGCGGGATAATACCCGTCCTCGACTCTACCTAGAACCATTATTTTTAAGGTACAAGCTTTGAAGCCATGATAGTCAAGCTTCTAATTTCTGTATAGGTGGGCATTAACGCCACCTGCAACATAGCAAACCCCAGTCCCAAGGGGACTAATACAAAGGCTGACCAACCTGCTAATACAAATGATTGCACCAGCATAACTAGAACAATCACACTAGGGTCTGGCTCAAATTTAGCGCTTGTCCAGAGGTACATTGCGATCGCTGGTCCTAGACCCAGCAGAACTACAAGGAACAAATAGTCCAGACCAGCCCCTGAAACTTGCAAGGTTGGAGTTTGGTACCAGCGGTCTGGTCTGAGCAATAAGTCTGCTAGAGGAGTTTTAGAGGAACTCCCATCCCTAAACAACAGACCCAGATTCCAGCCTTCTATAGCTACAGAAGTTAGGTTAGCAATTATCATGCGATAAGCACCGGGAGCAATAAGCGCAGACGTGGTGGCACTCAGGGATAAACCTGGTGTTACCCAAGTGAGTAGGAATGTCCAGAGAATGTTGTTTATCCCTGGTGGAGAGTTCAACCCTCTTTCCCTCAAGCTTTTGGTAGGTGGTGGGTCAGAGGCAAGCAAGGAAGGAATAGCCAGCCCTGTTAGGATTGGGATTACACTCACTTGAATTGGTAGGAAGGTTTTGACTAGCCATAGAGCCAGCGTTGCTCCACCTACTGCCATTACAACTAAAACGAGATAACCTATCAGGTTGCCGTTGTCGCTACCGCTCCGATCCTTGTTGAGGAATATCAGTAGAGAGATAATTACTACAGGAAACACCCCGGTTACAAACCCTGGAGGGCTGGGGATTGGTAGGAAGCAGAACAACAGCAAGGTCACTACTCTCACTATCTTGATATTGCCCCCTATTTCCTCAGTCAAGGCAGCCGCACTCTCGCGGTCTCTCACCAATAGTTGGTTGGGGTCTACATCCTCATTAAGGAGATAAACAATGAAGTAGGCGAGAACCATAGCCACCAGCCTGACTTCTGTTTTGCATTGGAGAGCAGAACATAAAGTCATAGCTGCTCCCCCTGCTATATATGGAGTTATCAGAGAATGCCTTGCTAGGTGGGAAACAACCCAGCAGAATAGTATAAAGACAAGAATAAAGTGAATGCTCATAGTAGTTTGTGTAGAAATCCTCTCACTATTCTTTTTTTCTTAGAGAAGATAATATTACCAGCAGACACTCAAAAGGTCAGTATAAACTACTGACCTTTCAAATTAGTCCTTATTCTTCTTCTCACAGTTAACTAAATCAACATTCCCGTAACTATTCCCATACAAGTCAGTTACTTGCATACCACCAATCTTCACTATGCCACTTCGCATAATGACAGCACTCTCAAGGCAACCAGTGTCTCTAGACTTTGATAGCTCTTTGCGGGTTACTTTACCCTCAGAGTTAATGGTGACATTCTTCCAGTAGCTACCAGGCACTAGTGTAGCCCTAACATTCTTAACAACTCCTCTATCTGTGTTTAGGTTAAGGAGGTAGGAGCGATCGCCAGAGCCTACTATTTTGATGTACTTGTAGTACCCTATTCTAGGCTGTTCTATGGGCTTCGGCACCCAATCTTTTGCTAGAGAGGGTATAGGGTTGGGAAACACACCATCTATTGCCTGTAACCATACAATTCCCCAGACAACAAATGAAGACAGATAGAAGAAGAACTCTTTTACTTCTGCTCTGCTCAATGATGGTTTTTCCTCACTCATCGCTCCACCCCACTACAGCAGGTCTGTTAAACCCATCAACTGCCAGGGTCGCTTGACCTTTCTGTCCCTGGCGGGACAACAAGTTGCGGGGGTCTTCTACTCTGAGATTTTCATCATCAGACAAGAAGACAAGCACACAGTTCTCCTTACTATATTTGTAGGAGAACGTGATGTACTCTTTAGCCCCGCAGAAACCTAATACTCTGGTCTTGAGAGTATAAGTTCCTGGGGCTGGCCAGGCAGAATGTTTCACAATAGGATAAACACCACTGCCTTGACCGACACTCACCCAAGCAAGGGCTGGAGTGGCTAGGGCTGCTGCTAACAACCCTATTATCTTTATGGGGTGCATTAAGTTCTATTTGCAAAATATTGTGATTAATGAAATAGAACCTAATGCTAACACGGCAAGTGTAAGTAATATGATGGCTGAATTTAAGTATTTACTTTTTGTGTAACCCAGGGTATCTAAAGCTTCTTCCGATTCTACCCAAGAGTTAATAATAAATGCTTTTACTCTTGCATTTTCTTTGTTGTAGTATTCATCTGTCATTAGCTTTCTTGGTTTTACGGCACTTCCAGTAGGTTTTGATAGTAGTCCAATTGCATTTAAGCTAACTGACAATATGGTCAAGCATATAAATAAACTTTTTATCCATTGTTCACAAATTAACTCAGTTGGTGCATCTAAGCCAAATTTCAGTAATACACCTCCAAAGCCTAAAAACATTCCCATTCGAGAATCTAGATTATCCAGACTTTTTGCTTTTGTTTCTAGCATTCCTTTTGTGTATTCGTAAGCTTGGTTTAAGTTTAGGTTACAATTGCTTTCGTTGTTTTGTGTATTCATATATGTCTCAAAGTGATAATGTAGCTAATTCTCAAAGCGAATCTTTAAATGTGCCTAACCCTCCAGTAGCACCTGAAGTTAAGGCTGAGTCTGTTTTGCCCATTAATCAGACTCCACCAGAATCTTCTATTCAGGGTACTACTCTTAGATTTTCTGAACCAGAGTCTAATATTGCTCAATTTTCTAGAAATTCTGATAATTAATTATTTTCGGGAGGCGATCGCGCTTCACCTACCCGCACAGCACAAAACCAAAACCAGGAGCTTGTGACCCCTTGTTATAGTTTTGTTAAAACAGTGCAAGGATGATTATTAATTCAGCAATTCCCTGGTTTTGATAACTGGGGATTTTTTGTATAAAATATACGAATAGTTAATGGTTTTTATTTCCATGAAAATCAAATTATTCATAATTTTATCAATTGTAATATTTCCATTAGGAATAGCAAATCGCTCCGTAGCGAACTGCTTGCAGCAGCGCAGCGATCGCATTAGAAACCCAGTCAAAAGTAGAAAACACGGTTAATATAGTCCCCTCGTTGGTGTTGCAGTCTTGAGTTACCTGGAGGTTATCGGTAGGGGCGCTATCGCGCAGAGGGGGCGTTGTTTTTCCCGGTATCGTTATGGCTATCAACATTCTTTCCAAAGCTGACAAGAAACTTTCTCAACTCAAAGATGGAATTCGAGTTTTGGCTTGGGAGCAGTACAAGATTGATAATCGTGTTAAAGGTGAGGAAGGTTATAAAATCTTTGAAGCAGAATGGTTAACTCATGACATTCATAAAATGGATCAAGCCAAGTTTGATAAGTTTATTGCAGGTTTAGGTTATACCGTAGATGACTTACTTGCTGAAAGGAATAGATATTATCAGAAACGTAATCGAGCTACTGGTATTGGTAATGAACCAGCTAGTTTTAATAACGAACCTGCCAGTGTTGATTATGTTGAAGGTAATCAACCAGATAACATTCCATACTAATTAGTTTACAGTCCTAGTCTCCTTTGGGGATTAGGGCTTTTTTTAATGTTATCACTTGATGTTTTTGATTATCTAACATGAGGAATTATGGCAATTAACATCCCCAGTAAATTTGGTAGCGGTTTACCTCCTGAACCCAATAAGAAAAAGGGTATTGACTTTGATAAACTTACTGAAAAACTTCGCTTTGAACGTGATAATATTCAACCCTATTTAACTAATCATCAACTTCTATTCTATCATCATAATTGTGATTTATTTGTAGGTAATTACTATCACGGTAAAAATCATTTCCTGAATGTGAACTTCACCAGCGATGAAAGTGAAGAATACCCACCACATCGTAATGATGAATATGATGAAGTTGGTAAGATTTTAGCTAATTTGTAGTTCTTTAGTCCTGGTTCTCTCTGTGGGAATCCGGGCTTTTTTTATTCACATTAATCCTTGGGGGCTATCGCTGAGGGGAGTTGAGTAATTTGGAGAATTTCATGAATCCTAACCCCAGTGATTTGAAATTAGTTAGCAAAGTTAAATCCGAAACTTTAGCTGATTTAAAAAGCTTTTGTAGAGAAAGCGTGAATTTAATGACTAGCGATGTTAGTAGTTACGCTCAAGGCAGATATCGCCTTTGGTTATTTCATGAGTGTGATTTGAGAACTCCTGGAACAATTACTAATGCTTATCATAATGATGATAGACTTGGGAATTTCTGTCAGCGAGTTTATCCCGGAACTAATATCGGCTTGTTAACTTTTGGTGGCAAGATTGGTAATATTCAAAGTACCGGATTGATTATACCACATCGGGATCATAGTTATTCTAGACCAATTGCTAGAACCGTGAATCTTGGTAGTTGTATATTTAATTATGATGGCAAAGATTATCAACTTAATGATGGAGATATTATTGAGTTTAATTGTAAGAAACTTCATGGTGTTACTAAAATCTTGAGTGCAGAAAGATTTAGTATCAATCTTTGGCAGTTGAATCAAGAGAAAGGTTATCATCCAGTAGTTTAATTACAAAAATAAATAACTCCAGTTTAGCAATAGATTGGAGTTAAGTAAATTAATTTGTGGGGACGCTATCGCTGACAGGGGGCGTTGTTTTTTTGTATTCATCATGTTTTATCAAGCCCCTGAAATCCAAGGCAGTATCCGCAATCTCCGTCAATATTATCGTGAATCTATGCGTCAAGACGTATGGGCTTATGAAATATATATTGATGACGTTTTGGTGAAGAGTGAAGATTGTCATTGGTGGTCTAACACCCGTGAAGAAGTTATCACAGAAGTTAAAGAAATCGGCGAACAACTCAAGCAAAAGGAGTTAGTTAAACGAGAATTAGCTACTGTTGGCGATCGCATTTACGTAAAGTGGTGTACAGATATCACCAGAGCAGGTAAAGCTCAAGGTATCACCGGCTATTATGGGATATTTGAAAAGCGGCATCTCTATTGTTGTGCTACTTATCAGAGTTTAGATGCTGCATTAGCGAAATTGGGTGAAATTGAAAGTAGAAATGATGCTGAGAAGGCGTTATTTAATTCTTTCAGAGATGATTAATTTATAGTTATCAACCCCAGTCATTAGATTGGGGTTATTTAATGCTATCGCTTGTTGACTATGATGTTTTTGTAATATCATTATGTCAGAATATACTGAATATCATGAAGCTCATGGAATGCCAGTTTCTGTAACAAAATATGAACCGGAAGATTGGGAGTTAGAGGTTCAGGAATACGAACAACGAGATAGTGAAATGAAGACAAATTTAGCAATAGCTCTCAATAATATGTTATCGGCAAAGTTCCAAGTTGAGAACCTGAATAATCCTACTATATCGTATGAAGTAAGGATTGAATTGATTAGTAGATTTATTAACAACACCATTAAATCTATTCAGGAAGTTCAACAATTAACTGACATTGAATAAACCCATGAGTCTCTAGTTTATCTAGGGACTTTTTTTATTGCTATCGCTAAAGAGGATACCAAACTTGCCCGGTTAGACGAGGATATTCAACGCATTACTGGGGAATTGGCTAATAAACATTCTGAACAGATTGCAGATATTGAATCTCAGATTGCTAATCACCGGGATGCTATTGAAGAATTGGAGAAACAACAGGCTAAATTATTGAGCGATAGCGAAGCGCTGCTGCAAGCAGTTCGCCGCATCATCACACTCAAGAAACAGTACCATGAACACCGGGAATCAACATTGTCTTTAGACCCTGGTTTATCGGTGTTTTTGAATGATTGAATACTATCGTTTTCTAGTGTTGTTGAGTTCAATGCTAAACAATGGAATTAAGAAGATATCGGTTTAATCGCAAAGTAGGTAAAATTTACTTAGAAGTTGGTAATCAACTGAGTGAAATTGGGTCTATTTTGAAGATGATTATATTATGGGCATCTACACCAATATTTGGTAAGCCATTTGCCCATTTACCTGCACAGAATTGGGTGCAAATAACGTTTCTTGATATGCAAGGAAATTGGTGTTATGCACTGTTGAATAGTGGAACTACTGATGCTTTAAATCCTTGGTTACAATACAGAAAACAAGTGGAATCAGAACTGGAATTATGTGGAGTAATCACCACCATTAGTTTTAATTTAGTTGAAGGTGAACATGAATGTTTTGATTATTCATTTTCGGGAGTTCGGGGAAAACCAGGACTCGAAGAACGGATGAAAACACTGATTGATAATAGTGGTCATGTTTTGGTGGATACATCGGTAAATTTATTGACGTGATAGTTGGGAGATAGGGGAAACCTAAACAAACATAAATTGCTTTATTATTTAAATCGAAGGATTAAGAAACAGTTAGTAAAGATTGGTTTTTTTTTAGAGGAATAGACATGATACAGGATAGTGATCGAAAAATTGTTTCAGAGTTTCGCTCTCGACTAGAAGCGATAATTCCCATTTTGGATTTACGGGTATTTGGTTCAAGAGCGAGAGGTGATGCTACAGAAGAATCAGATTTAGATGTGTTTATTAAAATTACTGAATTAGATAGATCATGTCGAGAAAAAATTAGCGATTTGGCGTGGGAAGTAGGTTTTAAATATGATCTAGTTATTTCCACCTTTGTAGTTACAGAAGCACAGGTAGAAAGGGGAGCTATGGGAGCTAGTCCCTTACTGTCTAAGGTGTTACAAGAGGGTATTGCTATATGATAAATCAGCAACTAAAGTTATTAATTGAGTACCGTTTATCCGAAAGGGAAGAAATGTTAAGAGAGGCGAGTATTTTATTAAAAAGGTCAAGAGACAGGTGTGAGTTATTGATTTTTTCTTTCAATTGGTATTAAGGTTTCCAAATTAAACAATCTAACACCTATATCTATGACGAAAATTCCTAGCATTTGGAATATTATAAACATAATAAACCAAGATTTCAAACCACCGGGAATGTTGGTTATCATGGTAGATATTCTCGATAAATCCTCTATTTTATCTTTGTTATTCTCAAATTCTTGCCAGTTTTCATCATCGTTTCGTTGATAAACTTCTAATGCCTTGATTCTGCTCATCAATGAAGAATCATCCCAGAACAGCATTTTTTCTATTTGTTGCATTTTGCTAGAGTTTTCCATGACATGAACTTCTAATCTAATTAATGCCTCAGTTGATTGTCTGTCAATAATGGGATTTTCAGTTAAGGATTTCACAAGAAATTCTAACTCATCAGTAGAGCGTCTTCCAGTTCCTAATTTGATTGTTTCGGGAATGGCCTTGAGTAAAATTCTATTTCTTTCATTTGAAGCTTTAAGTTTTTCTTCTAGCTGTTTTCTATTACTAATATCAATCGCTTGATTGATGATAAAATTATTTTCTCGCTTAGACGAAACTAACAAACAAGTATCATGATCATAATACTCCCAGTTTATCTCTGTACCCACTGGAGCATTTACCAACTTCTGGATTTCTTGTCTTTGTTCATGACATCTACTGCCTACAGACATTCCCTTAAAAGATTCTTTATCTAAGTTCATCAACTCAGCTAGTATGCTCCGGTCTACTTACAATTGGAGTTTGGCTGACAGAATAGCTCAATACAACCAGCAATTTATCCAAGGTGACTATTGTGATATTAGGACTAAAGTAGAAGCTTGTCCATTAACTTGTTTTGTCAGTAAAAATGGAGCAAGTTTCACAAAAAGATTACAGATAAAAGGACTGCTTATCAATGGAGTGTTGCTAATACAATAGTTTCTAGAAAGGTTGATGCTATTGCTTTAGAAGATTTAAATGTCTCCGGTATGTTGAGGCGTTGCAAAGTTAAAACCGATAAAAAAACTGGAAGATTTTTAAAGAATGGGCAATCTAGAAAAAAAGGATTAAACCGTTCTATTTCTGATGCAAGTTGGAGTGATTTGATTTTAAAAATTGAGTATCTCGCTGTAAAGCAAGGAAAAGTTGTAATTAAGATTAATCCTAAATACTCCAGTCAAGAATGCAGAAATTGTGGGCATACTGATAAGTCAAACCGTGATGGTGAGAAATTCATTTGTACTGAATGTGGGTATCACGAACACGCCGATATTGGTGCTGCAAAGACTATTAGAGATAGAGGTTTGGAAACTTGTATTGAGCGAAGTCGAAATATAGTACGTGGGGACTCCGCGAAACTTGCTGTTTAACAGCTAAACGCCCAGAAGATGAGCCAGTGCGGTCTTGGGGTTTCCCCAAGTAGAGCAACTGGCGGTATCAGCACGCACTTTTGTGCAAACGTACTGAGTCTGGGAACCTGTGTGAGCAGGATATTAGGATTGTAAAATCTGGTTCTTCGGTTATTTTTATGGAAAACCTGGTTCAAAATCATTGAAAGCCCTATTGTGTAGGCATTTCATTGAAAATATGGAAATAATTGTTTATAACCCTTGTCCCGTAAGGGTTTTGTTATCATCAATCCTCAATCACCATAAAAGAGACGCAAGAGCCTAAAATCTTAAGAATCCCCGTGTCTTTAGAGCGGGGAGTGTCAAGACAAAAAAATGCAATAATAAAGTAAGGATTTTGCTGATGAATTACCCCTGATTTTCCCTGACTCTCAAGTATAGTCCTTTCAAGGTGACTAACGGAAATACGTCATTTCATTACTATCATCTTGAATCTTCCGCTCATATTTTGGTTTTTTTGAAGGTTGAAACAACCAATCTTCCTTCAAAATTTCACCACCTTGAAAGGGCTACTCTCAAGTATTACCATAAACTGTAGAACCAAGAATTTAAAGAAAATTGTGACTAAAATTATTGCTATTTTCAATCAAGCCGGTGGGGTGATGAAAACCAGTCTGACGATGAATTTGGGTTATCATCTCTCCCTCAAACATAAAGTTTTACTGGTGGATACTGACCCCCAGGCATCCCTGACAACTTTTATGGGACTTGAACCCCATGAACTTGAAGAAATCGTTGCTGACTCACTACTCACACCAGAGACTAAATTACCAATTCACCACAATTTACACGGTATGGATTTAGCCCCGGCTAATATTACCCTCAGTGCGGTAGAATTACAACTCTCTGCGGTTATGGCCAGGGAACTACGACTCAAACAAGCTTTAGAACCCATTTTAAATAACTACGATTTCATTTTGATTGACTGTCCTCCCTCTTTAGGTATCCTCAGTATTCTCGGACTCTGTGCTGCTACTCATGTTTTAGTGCCAGTTCAGACTCATTACAAAGCATTCAAGGGAACGGAGTTATTATTGGATAGCATCAAACAGGTGAAGAAACATATCAATCCGAAATTAGCGATCGCCGGATTTGTGCCAACCTTGTATGTGAATGCCAACCAAGACAAAGTGATTTTGGAGGCTTTGGAACAGCAGTTATCACCACTAGCCAAAGTTTATCCGAAGATACCCCGTGCCACAGCCTTTGCGGATGCAGTAATGAATAGTCAACCATTGGCTGTGTATGACCCCAAACATCCAGCGATCGCAGTTCTGAAAAAGATAGCATTGGGGATGGAGAAACTGTAATGGTCAAGAAACCTTTAGAACTCCCAAAAATGCGTGGTGTGGAAGATTTGTTGAGTATGGATGTGGAATCAGAATCACCAACTGCCACCGTTAATATTGATAAAATTCGTTTACCTGCTCAACAACCCCGACGGTATTTTGACCCTGAGAAACTCAATCAACTGGTGCAGTCAGTTAAAGAACACGGGATTTTACAACCTTTGTTGGTGCGTGCTGTTAATGGTGAATTTGAGTTAGTCGCTGGTGAACGCCGACTCCGGGCGGCCAAAGCAGCGGGGTTAACAGAAGTACCGATTATCACCAAGGAATTATCTGACCTCCAAACCCTGCAAATCGCTTTACTGGAAAACCTGCAACGGGAAGATTTAAACCCAGTTGAAGAAACCGAGGGGATTCTAGAACTACTCAGTATTGAACTTGATGTAAATTCTGGTGAGGTGATATCAATTCTCAATCAAGTTGCCAACGCCAAAAAACGAGGATTAGAACTGACGGAAAACGTTTCCCGTCAACTGGAAATTATGGAATCTGTGTTGTCAGGTGTGGGGAGATTCACTGCTGAAAGTTTTCGGACCAGTCGTTTACCATTATTGAATTTACCCGATGATGTCTTGGAAATCTTGCGGCAGGGTCAACTAGAATACACCAAAGCCAGGGCGATCGCTAAACTCAAAGATGACGGTGAACGTAGGGAACTACTGGATAAAGTTCTTAATGAAAATCTATCTTTAAGTGAGATTAAGCAGTTAGTAAAGGAATTAACCCCAGGGAAAATCACAGCCAAAGAAACATTGAATGCTAAATATTCTGAGATTGGGAAACGGTTGAAGAATGCCCAGGTGTGGGAAGATGCTAAAAAAACCAAAAAGCTAGAGAAATTGTTGAGTGATTTAGAACAATTGTTGGAATAGAAACCCAGAAATAATCAAAACAGGAGATGCACTATGGCGAGAAAGTCTAAGGATTTTAAAGATTTGATGAAACAAAAACAGAGTTCCCAAGATAAGCAGAAAAACCTGGAAGCACTTAGAAAGAAGATGGTAGAGGGGGGATTTGGGGAATTGGCTGCAAATATACCGATAGAACCCAAGGGCGTTCCAAAAATGTCAGAAATTCTCCAACAGTTCGTTGCTCCGTACTTAGATAATGTACACACATCAAAACGACGTAAATCATTATTTAGTTTGGCTGTGATAGCCTGGAATGCGGCGGTGATGCCTGAATCTCAACAAAAAACAACACTTGATACTTTCTTGGAACAACAGTTATCAAATCAGGATGCAGAAACTCAACAGGGGGTTACACAAATGATTGCTGAACTAATTGCTAGAAAACATCAGCATTTTTCTGATAATAAATATTTTATTCTGGACTTTCAAATTACAGAAACAGGACAAAGATATGATATCTCTGTGGCTTCAACTTTGTGGGAAAATCCTCAATGAATTATGACTGTAGCACCTATGTCACACAATTTTCTTAGAAAAGAGTAGATTTGTTTGTGTTTGCCGCGAAGAAAAGCGATTAATTGTCATTCCCAGTCTTGTTGAGATTCGCTAAATGTTCTAGTTGTCTTGTTTAAATTAAAATCAGCCGCCATTAAATCAATACCATCAATAATTTTACTAGGTTCGGCAATTCTCAAAGCCGTAAAACATTTGTCTCGATAATTAGGGTGATTTTGGAAAAAGGATATCGCTTTTTTTAAAGGTTCAATTACAGGATAAGCTGATTCTGCCTTCTCAATAGCTGCTTGAGGAATGGGAGAATTGAGCCTTTGCATCGCCAAATCAATTAAATCTCTCGACTCTACCGAGGAATCATTCCATCTGTCAGAATTAGCTAAAAGTTTTTCTGCAAAACTGTCAATTTGATTTAAGCATGGGACAGGCGACCAACTGAGATAATCTGCCTCTCCCAATTCAATCCGTCCTTCCATAATTATCTCAAATTTAATCAGAGTTTCATCAACTACAATGGCAAATCTTACTCCGTACTGATCAGCTTTAATTTCTCCGGGTAGGTTGAGATTATTTTGAGTATTAAAAAGGGCATTATATTGATTTTCAGCTATTTTTTGTCGTAGTAATCGGTAGCCAGTACCAGTGGAACAGAGAAAATCTATATCTTTGCTTAATCTATATTCCCCATGATTTAAACTAACCAGAGTCCCACCGCCAAAATACGCGCCACACTCTAATAAAAAATTAGCATTTAATTGATTAAGAACAATTAAAATTTTTTGATGAAATTCCCTTTCAAACATTTTTGCTCCTAACCATGAATGATAATATTGAGCTAATTGTTGCACAAATAAGGCTTCCGTATGGATCAAGTTGCCTAAAACTCCCCGGTAGTGCCACCCTCGTTCATATATTCTCAGCATTTCTAAAGGAGTAAGATTTTCTATATCTTCTCTTTGCCAACATAATTTTTCTAGAAACGGTAATTTCTCTGGAGTTTTAATTTGAAGTCTAATTAACATTGGGGTTATACTGGAGTTTAGTATTTTGAATCAGGGAATAGGAAGAAAATTGAAGCAGGAGTCAGGTTTCGCATTGATAAATAATTATTATAATTGTCAATTAAAGCAATATTGTAATTATATCCCATATATCTATTTATCAGAAACATTAATAAAATCCTAATAATAGGAAAGGATAGTAATTTATTGGTACATTTATCAACAAAAATGTTATTATTTAATAATAGTAAAGTGCTGATATTAAGATTCAACAGTTATCATGGGATACCCAAAATACTGGAAAGAACTAGCCAAAACCATCAAGGAAAAAACTAATTGGTGTTGTCAGAAATGTAATCGCCTTTTACCTCCAGATCAACCAAAGGAATCCCGTACATATCTACAAGTACACCACTGGAATCGTGATCCATCAGACAATAGACCCGAAAATCTAGTAGCTTTAGGTAGCAAACCGAGATACCTGTAAAAACCTGCAAGATGGTCTGGAAACTCTTGCTGTGTCTAGGTTTCAGCCTTAGCGTACTATTCTCCCGTTTTGGCAGGGTAGCAACTGAAAACCTTTATTCGTAATACTTTCAGGCTATCTTGCCCCTGGTGACAGCAACGCTAGACCCGGTGAATTTATGGGAAAACCACTGCTAAATTTTCTTGGGAAAAAATCAGGCTGTGGAAAACCGGAATTGAGAACACCGTGCAGAATTTTCTTGGGGGAAATCTTGATAAAGAGCGAACTGCTTGCAGCAGCGCTTCGCTATCGCCTCACCGCAGCCCCCCACAGAAATTACCCCATCAACACCAAATAAATTTTCTTGAGGGAAAAGGGTAAACTACACTATTACTTATCAGAATATAACTAGCTAGAAGGAATCTTCGGATAAGTAAATGAATGAATCCCCGGAAATTGGTGAAATAACTGTTGTCAATTCCCTAGCTTTGACTGCACCCACTCCCCTAACTGAACACCCTGCTGCTGTCTATCTCTCCAATTTGTCCGCCGGTTCTCGTCCGGCCATGGAGCAATCTTTGAATGCGATCGCCAAAATCCTTACCAGCAATGAATGTGATGCGCTGACATTAAATTGGGCTGAACTGCGTTATAAACATACAGCCTTATTACGGTGTATACTGATGGAAAGATATGCACCAGCCACAGCTAATAAAATGCTGAGTGCATTAAGGAGAGTCTTGAAAGAAGCATTACGACTTGAATTAATGGATGCTAGAGATTTCGCTAGGGCGGTAGATATCGCTAATATCAAGCTGTCTAAGGAATTGAAGGGGCGTTTTTTATCTGAAACTGAAATTAATGCCCTGATGCAAACTTGTTTTGATGACCCCACTCCCATTGGTTATAGGGATGCGGCACTGATAGCAATTTTGCGGGGTGCAGGATTGCGGCGGGGGGAATCGGTAAAATTAATGTTGAGTGACTTCCATTCTGGCAGTGTTAAAGTTCGCAGTGGTAAGGGTGGTAAAGACCGCACTGTTTATTTACCAGATGGGGTGTTGCCAATTATCGAAGACTGGTTAGAAATCAGAGGAAGAGAAGCGGGGGCTTTAATCTGTCACATTAATAAAGCCGGGGCAGTGACTTTACGACAACTGACACCTCAAGCGGTATTATTCATTTTAGAAAAACGGGGTGCAGAAGCTGGGGTAACAAACTTTTCTGCCCATGATTTTCGCAGGACTTTTATTTCTGAGTTGTTAGATTCCACTGATATTGTTACCGTCCAGAAATTAGCCGGTCATGCTTCACCGGAGTTAACATCAAGATATGACCGCCGAGGTGAGGAAGTTCAACAACGGGCTGTACAGGCAATTAATGTTCCCAAACGGAAGTGATAATATTTTATTAGTAGTTAGTTTTTAGAAGTAAAAAAAATGGCTAAAGGGTTTGGTGTAAAGCCAGAAAAGCAATTAGGATACATCTTACAGTTAATACCAGAAGTCAAAGCTTATGCTGTGAGATTCAATTATAATGACTTTCATGAAAAAACTGGAGAGGAATTTATTGGCGTAACAAGTATGCTTCATGAGGCTCAAGTCTGGAAGAAAAAGGAGCAAGCTAAACAGTCAATTGAAAAATATTCTGACTTTCTACTGGAAAAGGTAGAAGCTGGTTCACAGGTGCGCGTAGATATTAAACAACTTAAACGTTCCAGTGACGGTAAACTCACTGATGAATTAGTTGAGTCATTATTATTTCTACCAGAGAAAAATTAATATTATCCCTTACTGTTTGACTGGATAATACAACCCATCACTAACCTGAAATTTCCAGCCTAAACTGCTAGGGTCACGATTCCTGGACCAACTGATAAATTCTTGCTCACTCTTGCTTTCCCGTTCCGTAATCAAACTTTGTGGAGTCACCCCCAATCGTTGCGCTAAATTTTCATTAGCAAAAGAAGTTATTTCTACTGGTTGCTGTTGATACTGATATCCTGAATATCTTTGTCTGGAGTTACCACCGCTATATCTACCAGAAGCGATGCCTCCGGCGAGCGAAGCTATCGCTTTTTCAATTTTCTCCAACTGTTTACCAAGGACTTCTAATTTAGTGGCCACCTGTTGATCTTGCTGACAAAGGTGCGTTTCCAGTTCCCCCAGCTTCTCCTCCACCTGCTGTAATTCGCTGGTTGCTTCCAGTTTTACACTGCTATCGAACTGCGCTATCAGTTCCTGTAATCCTTGCAATAACGCCGTTGTGTGACCGTCGCGGTGGATTTTTGCTAGTTGCCGTACTACCGGAATTAGTACAGTCGGCACGCGAATCATTTCACTGGGTAGGGTCTTGTTATTCATGGCGATATCAGTTTTGATATCAATTGTAAACCAAATTTTCCTCTAAGAATTTCCGACTCCCCGGTGTCGGTTCGCAGACAAAGTGAAAATTGTCGCGGACTATGTAAAAATTTGTCGCAGACTAATTGAGAATGACCTTATGTTACCCTTATCCTCTCGTTCTACACGGCGATGCTCCAAAGGAGCCGCCGTAGGCATCGCTACTTACAGAATTATTGCTCCAAAACCTATACTGTAATGAGTTGCGAACTTTTATCCTCATTTGGCGGAAAATTTCAATTAGTCCGCGATTTTGGTAGGAATTTTTCATCTACTCCGCGACAGATTTTCACTTTGTCTGCGACAAGGTAAGTTAGAACCCTGATTATTCCGTTGAAATTTTTTCAATTAGTCTGCGAACCGACACCGGCAGATACCAAAAGATTGCACAAGCAGATTGCCATTGTTGACCTAATTGCTTTACAGTTTGTTTAAGTGTTTCAATAATAACCGAGTAATTTATGATCAAGTTTATAAAAGTCCTAAAAGTCCGATTTTTAATTAGTTTTGCAATTGGGCTACTGATTTGTTCACCGGCACAAGCACAAACTTTAGAATTAGAACCAGAATTACTTGCTAGAAATATACCATCGGTTCATTTACTGTTGGGTAATCCCAGTCAAGCCACAACCAACATCAATAACCCTGATAATGACTTGATGATAAAACCCCAGTATGTACTGTCTTACAATCGCAGTAATGGTACTCCTAATTGGGTAAGTTGGCAGTTAAATAAATCATGGTTTGGGGATGCCCCACGTCAAGATAACTTTAGACCAGATAACACATTACCTGAAGGTTGGGAACGCATCAAACCCACTGCTTATAATGGTTCAGGGTATGATAGAGGTCACATTACCCCATCGGCTGATAGAACCCGTAGCATTGAAGATAATACAGCAACCTTCTTAATGAGTAATATGATGCCCCAAACACCCGATAATAATAGGAATACTTGGGGGAATCTGGAGGATTATTCTAGGGAATTAGTATCACAAGGTAAGGAACTTTATATTATTGCTGGTCCGGTTGGCAGTAAAGGTAAATTGAAAAACCTAGTCACAATTCCCCAATCCACTTGGAAAATTGTTGTAGTCCTAGATCCTGATGCTGGACTCAAGGGTATTACTGCTAATACCCGTGTTATTGCTGTCAATATCCCCAATGATGAACAACTTGATAATAATTGGAAGGTCTTTAGAACCAGTGTGGATACCCTAGAAAAACTAACAGGGTATGATTTTCTCTCTAATGTTTCTCCCAATATTCAACGGGTGATTGAAAGCAAAGTTGATGATCTTTAGGTTTCGATAACTTTTGTGGAAACCCCTGCTATACCATCAGGGGTATTACCGGTAATGTAAACATCAATTTCTCTATTACCTATTTTGTAAACTTGTAAATCTATTAAATTAGTTTTTAAGAGATTCACAAGATTCTGAAACTTTTTCACAGTGGCTTTTTCCTCGTCTTCGTGCCAATCTTCTGCGGTTACAGAGTTTCTAAAGAAATCATCAATTTCCACAAGTTTAACGGGTGTCTCCTGAGAATGACCCGTTTTTTTTAATACTGTAGCTTCATTCAATACTGCGGATTCCCATGCGAAAACCTCAAATGGGTACTCTGATTCACTGGTCATCAGTAACCCGTCGGTGGCTTGTTTTAATATGTTTGTGATGTTGGTCATTTTAGCGTTCACGAAGTGTAGTGTAACTATCCCTAATAATTTAATTTTCTCTAATCCCAGTTTCTCAGTTTTTAGTGTTCCCCACAATTAATGAAAAGTGGGGTTGTTACTTCTAGGACTCTGGTTTATTTTCTAACCACTGTTCTAAATCAGTGATAGAGGAGAAATCCAAGAGCGCTTCACCGAGTAATTCTAATTGGTCAATTGTCAATGTCCGAATTGTGTCAATGAATGATGATTCAATTTCACCAAATCGCCGATTTAATAGTCGGAGAATTAGTTGTTGTTCTCCTTTTAATTCACCGCGTTCCATTGCTAATTCTTCTGTTGGACTAATGAAAGGCATTTGATTTTCCTCCTCTAAATGTTTGATTTTAGCTACTAATCCTCGTTGCAATTCTTTGGGCAATGACATCATCTTATCAATGATTTTAAAGAGTTTAACTATTTTTTCTTTTGTTAAGCCTCGCTCGTAAAGTCCCCTAATTAATGTCCATTTCCACTGTTCCCGTTCTGCTAAATTACCTGTGGTGGCTTTGGTTTTCAAGTGCGCCATTACTATGATAGCAAAGGGATTATCACTTGATTCTAGTTCATTCCACCGTGATTCGTAGTCCAGGAGTTTAGCAATAGGGAACTTCAGACTTAATTCACAATCTAACATGGCTTGATGATAACTGTTAGGTCGCCAAGTGGAACTTGTGTCTCCTAAAATTGCCAAACTCACAACAAATTGGTGATAAAGGTCAAAGGCACGGTAATTATAAGTGTACATCCGTTCTTCAAAGTCAACATCATATTGACTCTGAATCTCAATATGAATTAAAATCCATACTTGTGTTTTATCCAATAACCAAACTTTGTACAGTTTATCTGCAATCCGTTTTTCAGTTGATGATGAAGCTGTAATTTGTTGTAGTTCTTTATCAAGTGATTCCGGTGGTTTTGTCCAATCAATTGCTTTATAAGCTACAGGAAAAAAGAAGGATAAGAAACTATCAAAATATTCGTTTAATGCTTCTTTCCACGATTCATCGTAATTCGCAGTGATTTCTTTTTTGGTCATAAAATGCTATGCTAATAATTGTTATTACAACTTCGGTTTCTTTACTTTGATGTGTTGATATATATCTAATATTTTAACCTAAAATAGTTACTTTTTTATCCATATTTTATATTTTAACTAAAGTGAAAACCTATTTTGAAATACGGATAAGTTTTGATTGATTTAGATACTAAAACGGCAATGTTTACTAAAATTGATTCAGTTACCATTATTAATCATGTTACTTTATTGGTATTCTACACAGAAGCCCATTGTTGGCAGTTCCGGTTAATTACTGCTGGTGGTGAGGTGTTTGGTGAACGCAAGCTTTACTACAGTCCAGAAGCAGCAGAAAAAGCGGGGCGGGAATGGATTGATCTGGATAGTTGATTTTTGGAGTTCATTCTTAGAGGATAAGGTATTAATTGATTTTTGAATGATGATAAACTTTACCCAGTAAGATATAAATAACAAGTAAGTTAAATTATGTATAAACAAATCAAGAAAATAGTTTTTCTGGCGGCTTCAACTTCAATAATGAGTTTATCATTATCGCAGGTAAGTATTGCTGCACCGAAAGGGTTTAAGACCCCCAGCGGTAATATGTTCTGTGAGCTACTTGAAGGTGGTGATACCAGTACAAATAGTTTACGCTGTGAAATTGCTAGTTCACTGAAACCTCAACCTCCTCAACCCTATCCTGGATATTGTTCATTTGACTGGGGACGTGGTTTAATGTTACCTGCAACAAGTAAACCGGAAATTCTTTGTATCAGTGATACCATTGCTGACCCGAATAAATCTGTCCTTAGTTATGGTAAAACTTGGAATAATGGCGGGTTTAAGTGTGTTTCCCAAAAAACCGGACTGACTTGCACTAACTCTAATAATATTGGGTTCTTCCTGAGTCGGGAAAAATGGCGAGTGTTGGGTATCTCAAAATAAATGCTAAACATTGGATTGTGTATCTTTAAGCATCCGACGAGCTAATTTAACGTAGGTTTTCGCTGTGGTGTAAGGTATTTCTAAATCCTCAGCTATTATCTGTAATGATTCCCCCATTTCCCGGCGTGCTAAAATCGTTGCCCAAGTTGTAGCAATTTTTTCGGTGCGTTCTCCTCCTATCCGTTTACGTTGTGCTGTGAATATTGTTGTCAATTCCTCAATGCGTTCTGGTAGCAAATTTGTTATCGCTGTGGAAGATATATTTGATTCTGGGTTTACCCAGTCCAAGCAGGTTTGTCCGAGTCCAAAGGTAGTTTTGTGTCCTGTTCCACAGTAGGGAGCAAGTTGGACTAAAGCATCAAATAATTGGGTAAATTCAATGTTATCTAAGGCAGTTTTAGTTAATCCCAGAGAAATTGCCCCTGTAAAACCAGTGACAGAACCCCGTTTACCTGCTGCAACTTTGACTGATTCTAAGCGATGTTTGTGAATGATGACGTTTTCGTCTATCCATTCTAGAAAAGCATCTTGTTCTATGGGCATTCCTGAAAAATCATTCCAGCGTCTGAGGTAACTATGGAAAAGATTGAAGGGAACAGGAAGGGGAAAATGATGCCCTTTACGGCGAAAACTGGTAGGGGAAATAAAACTCAGATTAATGTTTTTATGGTTGATAGATGATTGTAGTAGTTTGTTGTAAGTAGTTGGTGGATTAACAATACTTATCTGTTTTACTTGTAAGCAAGCATCCCTTAATTTCAAAGTAGTTGGCGGTTGTATTAACCACTGACTCAAGAACTGAACTACTGGTTGAGAAATAGCGTTTATCTGCCAACGATATATCTGATTTGCTTGCAGTTGTAGTTGTTTTCCGGTGGGCAGTAATTGACCTTCTAGTGCAGAAATGCTGAAGGGTTTTTCTGATTCACTATCATGTAAGTATGCTGAAAGCGTTGGGTTAATTTGCCGCACTTGATCCAGAAACCAAGCATGAAGTCCAATGGTATATTGCGAATATAGAGCGGTGGAATCAGTTACTTCTAGGTCAAAAACTAAGCTAACTAATTCGGTATCATCTGCCCATATTAAATGGGTGTTTTTTGATGGGTTTTTACGTTTGCTAGATGTAGCTGATTCCGGCATTTTTTTTGATGCTATATGGTTTTTATGATCCGCATTTTACAACCTTTTAGTCCCCTTGCGGGGATTAATTATGTGGAAACCATATGATGCTTTTCTTCAACGGTTTATAATTGGTTTCAGTCCCCTTGCGGGGATTAATTATGTGGAAACCTAGAGTATGGCAAAGCCGTATTCCAGCTAGAGTGGGAGTTTCAGTCCCCTTGCGGGGATTAGATATGCGGAAACCAGTCCCATAATGCGGTTCTAGGGTGAAGAATTACAGTTTCAGTCCCCTTGCGGGGATTAGATATGCGGAAACCTTTGCTTGTGATATCGGACATTTCTGATGTGAAGTTTCAGTCCCCTTGCGGGGATTAGATATGCGGAAACTGGAGTAATAGATAAGCCTAAAGTAAACTCCCCTTCATGTTTCAGTCCCCTTGCGGGGATTAGATATGCGGAAACATAATGATGTGATTTGGGAATCTTTGTTAAACGTAACGTTTCAGTCCCCTTGCGGGGATTAGATATGCGGAAACTTTTTGATTCACTCCAGTGCAAGTAATACCGATCAGTTTCAGTCCCCTTGCGGGGATTAGATATGCGGAAACTCGGCTTTTCACCCAAACTGCAACGCTTCTACTTTCTCCGGTTTCAGTCCCCTTGCGGGGATTAGATATGCGGAAACCGTTCACGCTTGTTGGACGAGAGCTTTTTGCCGGTTTCAGTCCCCTTGCGGGGATTAGATATGCGGAAACATAAGAATAATCAGTCGAAACCCAGTATTTTGACTGGTTTCAGTCCCCTTGCGGGGATTAGATATGCGGAAACGTATAAACAGTTCTTATGTTGAATGCACAATCATGTTTCAGTCCCCTTGCGGGGATTAGATATGCGGAAACTTAAGACGATGACAACTACAATTACGGACACAGAAGGTTTCAGTCCCCTTGCGGGGATTAGATATGCGGAAACGTGACAACCTGTCGTGACAACCTGTAACCTTTGCTGGTTTCAGTCCCCTTGCGGGGATTAGATATGCGGAAACTATCCCCAACGTCAATTAGTCCAGGCAACAAACTTAAACAAGGGTTTCAGTCCCCTTGCGGGGATTAGATATGCGGAAACTTCTATCAACTATGTTAAACATTGTTTATCTCACGAGTTTCAGTCCCCTTGCGGGGATTAGATATGCGGAAACTTATCAACTATTCCCCAAAATCAGGAATTAGCACCGTTTCAGTCCCCTTGCGGGGATTAGATATGCGGAAACTGCATCCTGTAATTTTTGGTAAACATTGCCACTAAGGGTTTCAGTCCCCTTGCGGGGATTAGATATGCGGAAACCCCGCCGTCTGAAACATAATCTGGGGGCGGAGTCCAGGAGTGATTTTGGCGGACCTCTCAAAAAACCTTATTTCAGGCTTTGGGTCAACTGCCAACTGAAACTAATGAAACGCTGAAAGTATTTAGTTGTCAAGGTTCTGGATGTTTGGCGAATCTCCAGGGTTTTTGACCCCGCTCTAGGTCTGCCAAAAATTTAAGCTGATGTATCAATTATATAATGATAGCCTGTTCTTGTCTAGGAATTTCCGAACCATAAGTAATAGTTCTTTTCACACTCCCAGCATCCAGTACATAAATCCTAATAGAATCCTCATCAGGCTTAATCAACTTCTCCATTTTAGTTTGCAACTGAGCAAATTGTACAGCAGTCAAAAAACACTCAAACACACTGTATTGAGTCCATTTACCATAACCACCCAGCATTTTGTGTAAACGCCATTTCACCTAATACATATTCGAGGTAAAATCGTCGAGGACAATATTCCCAGGCATTCAAGTAAGCTAATGGTAAATAATCTTCATTCATTTTATTTGGTAATTGGTAATTGGTAATTGGTAATTGGTGATTGGTGATTGGTGATTGGTGATTGGTGATTGGTAATTGGTAATTGGTGATTGGTGATTGGTAATTGGTGCGTCAGATTTTGGGTTTAAGTATTTAAGCAACAATCTTTGATTCTGACGCATTCTACAGTGTTCATTTTTAATTCTTAATTTTGACCTGTCCCATACCCATAGCTGTTTTACGTCCAACTCCAGAAAAGACAGCGAAGTTAGCTAAAATAGTGGCAATTCTGGCTTCTTCGGGGTTTGGAAACCGATATTTTATCCAGCCGACAGTACCAATTTCTGCTCCTGCTTCCATCTTCAAAGCATGGGTTTTCAGTTCAAAAGCAGAAACTAAACCTTGCCATTCAACTTGAGGAAACTGTAATTCTGCGGGTGCAAATCTATTCCAACGACGTAGTAAACTGTTAAATACTAAATCAGGTAATGGGAATGGTTGGATATTTTGATTCTGTTTAAAACTGGTGGGAGAGAGAAATTGCAAAGTGATATCACTAGAGACTGATGTATTTGCCAATATGGTGTAATCAGAGGAATCTACTAGAGGATGAGTCCCTGGTAGTGAATAAATACTACGAATTACAAAGGGGCATTTTCCTAAATAAATAGATTTATTGTGGGAAGATTCTATACCCTGTAGCAAAGGTTGAATTAAATTACTATCTAAAAGAGAGATCCGAACAACAAAATCATCACCTAGTTGTATACCTTGTTTGCGACGATAACCAATTAATCCTGATAAACTCAAAGGTGATTCTTGACTATCATGAACTGCCGTTGCTATTTGTGCATCTCCTAAACTTAACCATTGCATAACTTGAGCATGAATCGCTCTACCTAATGTAGTGGGAATAGTGCTTTCACTAGCAGCACCTAATTGAATTACTAAACTTTGTAAAGTCATAATTTTAGCAAGATACAACTGTACTTGCGCCATAAGCTACTCCCACAGGTAAACAAGTTTTATCGGGTAATTCATAATAATCTCCAGTTAGTTGAGCTTGACTAACTAAACTTGCTGGGGGCATAACAATTCGGTTGTAAAGCAATAATTTGGTTGATGAGGACAAATCCAAAGGATTTAAAGGATGCTTGGTAATATATTGTCCTGATTTTTCTTTGATATCTGTAATTTCCCTCTTTTCAATTCTTATTTTAGATGACCATTTACCTAATCTAATCCACCTGGGAATTTTGATAGTTTCATGAGCTATAATATAAGTCTTATAGTGACTACCTACAGCCAATTCTTTAGCCCTTCCATAGTTAACAGGGTAATTGCGTTTTGCTCCTTCACCACCAAATTGTGCAGATTTACCATAATAGGAAACTTGGGCGGCTTTAAAAGTGTTTACTTGATATGACCAAGTAATCGGTAAAGCCGGAAAAACATAAATCCCAGCTTCATTTAGATGTAAAAGATTTTGTTCTTGACTAGAATCTAAATAACTGGGTTTTTGGGCATTTATACCTTTTAGGCGATAAGGTCTAGGAATATACGCAGTTTCAAAAAAGGCAAAACTCAACGCCCAATTGTGCAGATATTTCTCAGTTTCGTAGAGAATACCCATTTCCCGACTTGCAAAAAAAACATTATCATGCAAAGTTAAATCACATTGGTAGAAAATCATATTATTCAAAAGTTGTTAATTTAAAAATTGTAGGTTGGGTTAAGCAAAGCGAAACCCAACATTACCGACAAGCTTGATTTTTTAACTCTATTTACCTTTGCCTTTTTTAGCTACAGCACCGTAAGTTTCAGCATAGGTTTTGGTTTGTTGATATAGCGTTGTTAGGGTATTTTGCAAAGCGGTTTCATTTTGATAAATAGCTAAAGTTTCACCTAATAAATCAGTTAATTGAGAACCCATAATTACTTGAGTTTTCCGTACTGGTTCTTGATTGAGTAAATTAGTTGTCACTTCTGCTGCTTTGGCAATAATATCTACAATTGGTGCATTGATATCTGGTTTCAACGCATCATACAATGCCTGAGTTAAATGTAAATTACTAAAGATTTCACCATCACATAAAACAATACCAATAATATGATTTGACATTGTTCCTGTCCGTGATTCCTGTGCGCCATAACGACGGGTTCGCATTAGATTTCCTAACACATACAAAAAGCCTTCAAATGTAGGATCACGCAGGGTTTCTACAGTAGGGAATGTGACTTCTGGGAGAACATGATCTAATTCATTAATTGATGATCTTACTTTGTTATTGTCGGTTCTTTTAGGATCATCATAATCTAACATCATTGTTCCTGTTTCACTTAAAGCATTAAAAGTCAAACTCTTATGGGAATCTTCATAAGGAGTTAAAGAAAAAGCTGAATCAGAATAAAGTTTAGAACGTTCTGAACCGCTATCACCAACAGCAAAACCATAAATGATACAATCTGGACATTTACCACAAAATTGTTCTGAACCGTATCTACAAAAATTTTCAGCTTTCTTATCTTCTGAGTTGATAAAATTTAATGAACGTAAAAGTTCTCTCCCCACTAATCGCTCAGGACTAACTTGTTTACGTTTAAACATAACTAAACGACTCATGGATTGTTGATTTTTAGGATCTAAACCAGCTTGAGTTCGCGCAGTATTGAGAACACCATCGGTTTGAAATACGGAAAAAGATTGACTATGGCGTAACATGATAAAGTGGATATATTTGCCAGATGCTAACCGGGGAAAAGCAGGATGAAATTCGGATTTTAGGGTGGTTAAGTTCATGTTTTTTATTCCTTATGATTCAGGTTTTTCAGTATTTTTTGATTGCAAAGCTAACCAACGATAGGCAAATTCAACCCCGGATTTAATGCGGTTGCGGTTTTCTTGGAGCAGTGCGCGATCGCCTTTATAAAGTCCCAGAAATAAATCATTAACACAGGTACTTGTAAACTGATGAATTGCCGTTAATTCCTGCTCTTTACGAGTTTTGTAATCCGTAGATTTATCTACCAAATAAGGTTTATAAACCCTCTGTCTTTCCAAAGCATCATATAATTGTCCTGCTACTTCTAAAATCAAATCTTCCTTAGTAATATCTTCAGGAACTTTTAGAATTATCTCTAATGCTTTAGAAATTGGTAACAGAATGGCATGACTTGATTCACTCACATTCACTTGATAAAATTGGCGATATTCTGTCACCAAACGTTTAATTAAATCCATTTTATCCTCCATATTTGGATCTCCTTTTACCCAGGTTTGGGCATAATTCCAAATTCGTTTAACATCTTCTGTTCCTGGTTCTTTTTTAGTGTTACGAAATCCCTCATTAGCAATTGCAAAGATATTTAAAACATCAGTTACTAAATCCCTGACTGTGCCATTCAATGCTTGCCAACGAGCATCGGGTTTTTTACTACGGTTATCCAAATGCAAACTGTAGGCTATTAACAGTCGGTTTAATGCAGGTGATAAATCTTGTATTCTGAGATTTTGAGGTGTACCAAACAACTGCCAAAATCCTGCTGCACCATCTAAAATTGCAGATTCAGAAAACTCTTGATCACTGGCATAAAGTGGATCAGGACTGCTAGTAGCAACAACTTTTACACCTAATAGTAGAGGTAAAGCTAAGGTCAAATAAATAGGCTCTACCCAAGCATCGGTAACTGTTTTTCCTCTGGTGGTAGTGTAAGTCATAGCCATAAACGGCAAATCTTTGGTCGAATAATTCCTTGAAAATCTCCCTGCTTCTGATTCTTCTCGCCAAGGTAAATTTTGCAGTCCGTCGTGGTGCATCCCAGCATCTAACCAATGTTTGCGGACTTCCCAAAGATTAACTCGTTTAAATTCTTGGACTAATGCTTTTACAGCCCTAGCAACTTGGGGAGAGTAAACATAAGCTGGGAATATATAAAGAAATACTGGTTGTTGTTCTTCTAGTTTCCCTGGTGGTGCAGCCCAAATAGCTTGACGTAAGAGCATTTCCAATGCCCAAATTTTAGATATACCTCGTTTAATGCGTCCTCCACCCAAAGCATTTTTGTTACTATATTGTTGAGGTTTAAACAACACTACAGTATCTAATTGTTCTTCGGCTTGTGATTCACCACTACTCAAAGAACAAATAGGTTGATTGGTGACTTTAGCATTTGAATAGGCAGCTAATTCATTCTCAAACTCACTGGCCTGATGGTTAGGGCAAATTTCTAGGTATTGACCTAAATATTTAATAAAAGCCTCATGGGTGGGATTCGCTGTTTCTTTGAGTAATGCGTTTTCAGTTGCCCAAGTTGCTAGTTTATTACTTAATTCTTGCAGATACTCTCTTATTTGTTGTTCATCTAAAGTTGCATGATCCGCAATATAATGAGCCGCAACTTGATACCAACCATAGTTTACCCCTCCAAATTGTACCTGTGTTTGTTCTAGGGTGATCTGATTTTGTAATTCTAGGGTTGTTAAAATCCAAGTTATATAATCCTGAGAACCTTCAAAAAACTTTCGTTGTGTCAGGATAATTAACTCTGCTAATCGGTCAGCCCGAATATCTGCACCTTTTAATAAAAAAGTTCGTTCTGTATCATTGAGGGTTAATTTGTCTAATCGTTTGGGTGTGGCAGGAACTTTAGCATTGGCAACTTTAACTTGCACGACTTCAGGAAGCAATCGAATCAAATCACCAGAACTGAATAATTCTAAAGTTTGTGGGGCAATTTTTACACCCTTACCATCACGAACAAAACCAACATCACCACTTTGAAAATATGCGGCTAATCCTTTTTGATTATTTTCTTCATCTCCATAAATTAAGTTTTCCCAAACGGCTGTTTGAATCTCCGTTAAGTCTGGTATATCTGAATCAGATGGTGCTAAATAAATGACACCTTGGGCAAAACATAGAATTTCTTCCCAACCTAATTGACGCGCAAAATTAACAACTGCATTATGAATTTGGTTGGTAATTAATCCCCGACAATCTCGCAGACGATGATAAACTAACTTTTTGGGGATATTTAACCAATATAAATGATCTCGTAAGCGATCGCCTTTGGTACTGGTAACAATTTCTGCTGGGTCTGATATGTGTACCGCAACATCGCCAAAAGCGAGTAAATGGCGCAAAACATCATTTAAACGACGGTCATCTATAGTAAATTCTCGTTGATCATTTTCCCAATTAGAAATTACAGGATTGCTGTCAACACTGAATTGTGTATTTTGCGCTAAAAACGCTATCTCTAATAAATATTTTGACCATTCTTCCCAAAACTCTTGAAAGTTTAATTTAGTCCCTAAGTCTCGACATAAGTTAATAATGTCATCAATTTCGTGAGCTTTTGGTGGTGGTTGTTCTTCTCCCTGACCCCGTACATATTTATTATAATCATGTAAGGTCAATCCCAAACATAATAACTTTTTTTCAACAGGATTTAATTGTAAATTTTGAGGTAAATGAACACTTAAATTCCATGCTGTTAATAGTCCATTTAAAACATGAACTAATAAACTTTGGTCAGGTTTATTTGCCCAGCGTTTAGCATTCTCTTGAGCGTATTTATCTCCCTGTTTAACTAAATTCTGATAATGTACGATTTCTGAACCACCCATAGCCGGAATGAGTCCAAATTCCCTTTCCATTGCTGGTAATATTGTATCAATAAATAGCCGTAAAATTGGATCTGTATCTTCTGATAATGTTTCAATCAGTAATGTTTGCAATAGAGTAGGCATAGTTTAAAAAATGTAAGGTTTACTTCTTTCACAAGGTTTGATTTTCCATTTAATTGCTTCTAATAACAAAGCATCTTGATTAAAAGCACAAGCATGAAATTGTCCGTCTGCATCTTTGAGTCGGTATAATCCAAAGGTATGACTTAAATAAAGATTCCGAGTAATTTCCCAATGACTATTAGCTTGAGAGCGATTTACCTGTACTAAAAATGCCAATAGCTTTCTATTTCTTAAACAACGACTAACTTCTGTTTGTGGGTGTCCGGTAATACTCAGTTTATCAATGAAAGAAAGAGTACATTGTTTGAGTTCGTCGTTCAGGCGATCGCATTCCAACCCAACGGGAAATCTGGTATCTGACCAGCGTTGGATTTTGAGGTAAACTTGAATATATTTATCAGGAAATTCTGTGTGGGGATGATTAGCCTGTTTTGCAGCTTTTAAGAAATCATCTCTATCAACTATTTCAACTTCAGCCCAGGGTAATAACTTCAATAAATCATAGGTGTAAAACCGTCCTTGATCCCACACTGCGGCTTGTAAATCAGAACCACCCCTAAATCGTAATAGTTCCTCTTGTACTGCTTTACCAACTCCGGTTTTATCGTTACTAAGAGCATACCAATGTCCGCGTTTTTTATCTAGTTGTTCACCGTAAACAAGACGTAAATCTTCAGCTATTTTATCTTGTAATGGTTGCATTACTCCTTGTTTTTTATTACTCATGCTGAATAACATTCCCTGTGCTTGTAATGCCCCCCAATAATTGCGGTATTGTTCAAAATCTTTGGTAGGATTAAAAACTTCTTCAATGATTTCTCGGAACTGAAGACGGTCATATTCTGAATTAGTTAATTCTTTCTCTAACCTAGATTTAATCCAAGGAGTACGACTAGATAAAAGCACAAAAGCTTGATAATCAGAAAATCCTGCATGACGACCAAGACGACCTAATCTTTGAATAATGGTGGCTGAATCACTGGCTTCAAAAATTAGTAAATGAATTCTAAAATCAACACCTACATCAACTGCTGAAGTTCCCACAACTAATACAGGTTTATCAGCATCTTTCAAGGCTGTGTGAGTTACAGACCTTTCTTGTCTATCAATACGTCCACTGACTTCACAAACGATAATATCAGGTATTAATTTTTGTAATTCTCTAACTGTTCTACTTACCAAAGCCACAGAGTTAAGAATAATTAAACCCCGTCCTCTACCTTCTATTTGTAGAATATTACGAATATTTGGAGCTTGTTGAGTCAGCCAAGTTAGAGAATCACTATCTTGTTCTAATGGAATAAACTCTAAATTTACTGCTTGACATATTTGACGATAACCAGAAGTAGGTTGACTAACATAATCCCCAGCTATTTCTTTAACTTTAAATCCAGATTGTTTGAGCTTTTTAATAAAATCTGGTTTGGGAGTTGCAGAAGTAAATAGAAATTTCATCGGTCGTCTTTTAGGACGATTATGACGAATTAATAACAAACTGTTGAGAATAGCTGCTTCCTGATGTACGCCAAAAATATGAAACTCATCAGCTATATATAAATCAAGATTCCTAGCTAAAATAATTGGTAATTCTGCTCGATTATAAGCTGGGTTATGATAACGAAAATGCGTAACTAAATGAAAAATATCAGGGTTGGTAAGAATCACATATTTTTGTTTAAAGATAAATAGTAATTCTTTAAACTTGTTACTCTTTTCTCCCTGTTCAACCAATTGAGCTAACTTTGCACCATAGAGGCTATCCACTCCATCAATTCCCTGTGGATTAAACTGCTCAAAATAACCATAAATCTGTCTTTCTTGGTCTGTTACTAACTCAATGGTTGGGTATAGTCCAATTACCCTCAACCAATTATTGAGCAATGATGCTAAATAAGCAGCTAATGATTTACCGTCTCCTGTAGCAGATTTATTAAAGATAATGTCAGCGTCACTGTTGGTAATTGCAGCATAAGTTTCTGCTTGATGGGAAGATAAAGGACAATGATCACCTTCTCCAAAGTTGGGTGCTTGTTGTTTAACCTTGCAGGTTTGGATACATTGCAAAGGACAAGTACCGACCCCCGGATTCAATTTTGAGTATTGGGGAAGTAAAGAAACTTTCACGGTAGGGTAATATGTAACTTGGTATTAGTTTATTACTCGCGCAAATAGAGATGTCATCAAAAAATGATAATAACTCTAATCAATTGGGTTTTATGTTGGAGTTATTGAAGCTGCTGGCGGAAAAACCCTGTAAAAAAGCCGAGTTGGAAATCTTGTTGAGCGATCGCGGTTTTGAAGCTGGTGATTTATCACAGAAAATTGCTCGTGCCATTGGTAAACTCCGAGACTGCGGTTTTGAAATTAAGGCTGCACCCAACCGTCCTTATGAGTTAGTGACATCAGTGTTTCCCGTTATCTTATCTGAAGAACAAAGACAAGCATTAGCAATGGCCTCTGAGTTATTGGCGAGTTTGGGTTTTTCTGCGGAAGCTGGGCATATTCACCGCATTGGTAACTTTCAAAAACCTAAGTCCCCTGGACTAAGAACAGACTTTCATCCACCTACAGATTACAGTGAAGATAAAATCAATGAAGTTGTGCGTCAGTTACAGCAAAGATTTCAGCAGAAACGCCGCTTTGTGGTTTGGTATCGCAGCAGAAAAGGTAAAGAAACATTCTGGGATTTAGATAAGTCCGAACTGAGATTACATAACGGTGTTCTCTATTTATTTGCTTTAGTTCCCGACTTTCGTAGTTCTCATCTTGAAACCAGACCCAATGCTGAACAGAACATCACTTTGAGAGTAGACCGCATTACTAGAGTTGGTGGAGTTTCCCAGACTCCCTGGACTTATAGTAAATTTCCTACTCTAGATATTACCTACCGTCTGACAGGAGATTTAGCGAGTTATAGACCCCGCAGACCCCACGAAACAGTTATTTCCTCACTAGAAACTACAGAATATGTTGATATTTTAACTCAGGAAGACTGTATATTTTGGTTTCGTCAAAGAATGCTACAGTACGGTGCTAGTGCTAGGGTTTTAAATCCTGATTGGGTGGCGAAAGGGGTTAAAGATGCTTTAAAAAAAGCCTATGATAATTACTGTGTTGAATAAAAACAAGAGGTTTTCCCTGACCCTGTGGGGGCGCGGAGAAGGATGTCTTGACAGTGAAGGAGTTTAGCGATCGCTTCTGGTATCACCGTGCCAAACCGGGAAAATTGTACGCTAAGGCTGAAAGCCTTATCCATCAAGGATTTGAGCGATACTTGTTTTCCTTAACTCGCAAAGGGCGCAACTTGTCAAAACTGGTTGCCTGCTTCAAATTCCAGACATAATCACCAGTAAGATTGATATGCTCCCAACCCAAAGGTGATAAATGTTGCAAATATTCTTCAGGAATATCCATACCCTGTTGTTTCAAATGCTCAACAGCCTTTTCTATGTACACCGTATTCCACACAACAATCGCCGCCACCACCAAATTCAACCCACTAGCCCGATAAAATTGATCCTCATAAGAGTGATCGCGGACTTCACCCAAACGATTAAAAAACACCGCCCTTTTCAGAGTATGTTTCGCCTCACCCTTGTTGGGGTCAAGCCGGGATAAGGGTAAAATGGGACACGTTGTAAATAAATGTTGCAGAAACCAATTTAGTGATTTACTAACTTGCCTGAAAATGGTAAAGAAACATTCAACTTTTGCACACTAAAATCAACTTTTTACGCGGTTCAGCTTCTCAAACTTGCTCATAAATAACCCTTTTTTGGGATGTTTTCATTTTGAACAATCAAGTTCAGATGGAAGCTGAAACAACGGTAAATTAAGAGTTTTGAGAATTAAGCACACAAAACTTTACAATGTGTCCCATTTTGCAGATATCCCGTCTGAACCCCATGATGGTAAATTAAAACCCGTTGGTGATTATCAGTCCTTCTCTCGCCAAATTTTACAGAGTTTTGATCCAGAAAAAAGCAATTTGACAACCTGGACAAATACACGAGTTAAACAAAATCATAGACTCAATCAATTTCTCCTAGAATGTGGAGTTTATTTAGTCAGTGATTGGGCAATTCTCAATGATACAAAACCTAAACAGTTACAACGAATTTTTACGGAATTTTACTCTTTTACTGCTGGTGAAATTCTCCAAGCTCAACAACTTTTAGAAAGTTATCATGATATTTATAGAACTGCTCGTTTAGAACAACGTGGGAAGAAAAGAGAAGATAGTTTAGAACAACCTCCCAAGAGAAGAGGAGGAAAATGTACTATACCTACAATTCAGCAATTACAAGCTATCGCTACTCTTTTGCAAAGTAAAATAGGTCAAAATCTCAGCAGTGAAATTGTAATGGCACAATTACAAAAACTGGCTGAACAATTACGACAGTATCGAATTCATGTTCGGGGTGGTTCTTTACTAGCCGAATCTTTAGATGTTGTTGTTGGAGATGGTTATGGTGAGGGAATTGCAGGTTATACTAATACTACAGAAGTAGTAAATGATGGAGATGAACAAACAGAATTTTTGCAATTATATCGCCCACAATTTATAGCTAGTTTAGAGCAAGCCTTAGCAATAGTTACTCAAAAACGAGTAGAACAATTACAACGAAAAAAGGGTGATAAAGCTAAAAAGTTTTTGTTTGCACTCCAGTTATTTCACTGTCAAAATTTATCAATGACAGAAATTGCTGCAAAGGTGGGATTACGCGCTCAAGATGCTGTTACCCGTTTTTTAAAGTTAAAAGAATTTCGCGCTGATGTCCGACAAGAGCTTTTAATAATGTTGTGTAATTCTGTCATGGAATTAGCAAAAAATTATTCCCACCCAGATAGTCTACAAACCCTAGAAGGAAAAATTCAAATTGCTCTTAATGAACAAATTAATCATGTTATCGAAGCTGCTGAAATTCAGGCACAAACAGCAAAAAGTCTCCCTACAAAAACCAGTATTTTTAATCAGTGTCTTTGCCGCTATCTCGACGATATAATTAATTAATGAGGAAGTATGAATAACTTGTCAAACAATCTCACAAATAATCGTTATCTGATGCCGCTAGAATTTGAAGTTTTACCAACAACCGCTATTAATCTTGATACTGAACAAATTAATCAAGCGGTAGAAAACAGCCTGAAAATAAAAAATCAATCTCAACAATGGCAAACTTATATTAATACTTTGGCGTTATTGGCTTTTAAAGAATGGTTGACAGAAAGAGCAGATTCTCTCACTGTTAATGAGGATAAATGTACAGTATTTCAACCAGCTATAGCTAATGTCATTCCTGCTGTTGCTAATTTGCAAGTAGGTAAATTTAAAGTTTGTTTATTGACTAATGATAGTCTTAGTGATGATGAAATAGTTGTACCGAGAGCCGTTGTAGATTTACCAGAATATATTGCCCATTTTTATGTATTAATAGAAGTCTTAGAAGAACAAGAAACAGCCATAGTTTTTGGATTTTTATCCTATCAACAATTGATAAAAAAACAAACAGTAGCGAATTTACAACCAGAAGCAGACTGGACCTATCAAATTCCGGTAAGTTGGTTTGAACAAAAACCCGATGATTTATTATTATATTTACGTTGTTTAGAAGCAAATGCCATTATTTTACCAGCCATAAACAACCAAAGAACGCAAATTTTAGCGTCAATGCAGAATGAATTAATGGCATTATTACCACAATTGCAATTACCTAATATTGAACTTTGGCAAGTATTGACTTGGGAACAAGGAAGCGCAGTAATTACTAATATAGAATTACTCAATTGGCTGGATAATTTGCAGCAGCAAGGACATAATTATTCACTGCAAAATAGTTTAAAAGATTTATTCAAATTGTTAACCCAACCAGCGATAAATGTAGGACGTTGGTTATGGGATGAATTAGATGAATTAGCACAGGAACTTTCTTGGCAACTATTACCTATTATAGCACCAGCACCTGTGATGCGGAGTCCTGTAGAGGAATTTCAAGTAATTACTAACCAACTCCAAAGCAGGGGTTTAGAAATTTCCTCTCAAGCGCGGGGTGCTTATCATGATTTGCTATTGGCAGGAATTCCCCTGCGATTGTATGCTGTAACTTGGACAATATTATCTGAATCAGACCCCTTGTGGACATTATTATTAGTTTTGGGTACATCTGCACAAAACACTTTACCTGGTCATTTAAAACTGCGAGTCAGTGACCAAACTAGCATTTTAGTAGAACAAGGAATAAATCAAGAACAGGGTGATTCTTATTTGTTTACTCGTGTTGTTGGTAATTGGGATGAGAAGTTTTTGGTAAGTGTAAGTTTAGTAGATGGTGTTGAATTGACCTTACCTCCGTTTACATTTTATCCTGGGCGATCGCATTAGACAATAGGAGTGACAACTAAATATATTTGTAACCCTTACAGAGACGTTCCATGGAACGTCTTTAAGAGAATTGGCTTTTAGATATTGATTGTGTAGTAACCGCAGAACCCCTTGAGGAGGTGAAAAAGCTAAAATTTTTGCATAACGTCCCTAAGTGTGAGAGATATAGAGAATTAACCAGAAATCTTTCTCACCCTGCTTAGAGGAGTGTTTACCGTGCATTACCGTCTCAAATCCCTCTCTCTTGTTACTTTGGTGCTTTCCCTGTCTTTCCCTATTGGTGTTGCTGAATCAAAGACAAAGGGAATTATACCAGCTACCCTGACTGCAAATACAGAAACTACAGAACAAAGTAGAGCGGAAGCATTGCGGCTGAATAACTCCAGTTTTCCAGACCATAACTTAAGAATTAACCAGGTATTGGCACAAAACCCAAATAATCAAAAAACTCAAGCAGAAAGACTGCTGCAAAAAGGTGAAGAACTACTGATTAATGAGCAACCCCAAGCTGCTTTACAAATTTTTCAGCAAGCATTGACGATTTATCGCCAAATTAAGAATTCCCAGGGAGAAGGTGAGTCAATCAGATTAATTGCTAAAGCTTACTATGATTTGAAAGATGAAAACAAAGCAATGACCTACTATGAACAGGCATTGCAAATCGCTGAAACTATCAAAAATCTTGCATTAAAAGGAAGAACATTAAATAATTTAGGAAGTCTTTATTCTAAGCGGGATTTATCTGAACGCGCAATTTCCTACTATCAAGAAGCTTTGAAAATTGCCCAAGCTATCAATAATTTTGACTTACAAGCAAAAGTAAATTTCAGTTTGGGAGTAGAGTATCAACTAGCTTTAGGAAATTCTGATCGCGCAGCTAAATACTATGAAGAAAGTCTAATAAATGCCCAAAAAAGCAAAAACCATGATACAGAAGTATGGGTACTATACAATCTAGCTGCTATTTACAGTAGCAGCGATCAAGTCAAAGCAATAAATTTATTAGAACAAGCCTTGGTAATTGTAAGACAGGGTAATAATTCTACAGCAGAAAAACAGATCCTTCGCAAATACGAACCCTCTCTTCTCATTAAGCAGGGTCTAAATTATTGGCTATTTGGTTTGGTTAATGGACTAAATAAAGATCCAGAAGCAGCTATTCAAATCAACAAAGCACTCCAGTATTTTCAAGAAGCTGTCACAGTTGCCAAAGAGACAGGGGCAATTATTAAACAAGGACAAGCCTTATTGCAGATTGTCCAGATATACAACTTTCAGAATCAGTCCTCAAAAGCATTAGCAACACTTGAGCAAGCTGTAAAAATATTCCAACAGGAGAATAATACTCAGATTCAACTTCGAGATACCTTGTCTAATTTAGCTCAGGCTTATCAAAGCAGGGGACAATTAGAAAAATCTCTGACATACTATCAGCAAGCTTTGGTTGTTGGGGAGAAAGTAATTACTAAATCTCCTGTAGATATTGTGGAAAAAAATTTGGCGCAAGAAAATATTATTACTAGTATTGCCGGTATATACGATAGTCTTAGTAAGTATGAACAATCAATTAAATTTTATCAGCAATCAGTAGATATTTTGACCTCAACTCTTAAATATATTGAAGGTCTTAAACAAGATAAAAAAATCACCTCTGAGCGTCAAAAAAAGTTTTTTGTTGATAGTATGATACAAGTCAAACGTTCAATTAGTGTGAGCTATACTTTAATGAAAAAAAATTACGCCTTTTTAGGGCAACCTGATGAAATCAAAAAAGTTGATCAGGATTATGAGAAATTAAGAAAAGCGCATCCAGATGCTTTCGTATCTTCTAATTCTAGTGACAGTAAATCATCCTCATCTGAGAATAACTTGGAACAAAATTTAAAATCTGCACTAGATAATTTACAAAGATGGGAAGCACTTGGAGTCATTACGGGAAAAGCATCTGCTTTAGCAGAAGTTGGTATTGCTTATGGTAAACTTGGACAAAATGATCGTGTATCCGAATATTTTCAACAAGCAATTGAATTATCTAAAGACGCTCCTCAAATTCAAGCAAATATATTTTTGCTTATTGGGTTGTTCTATGCAGAACAAGGCAAACATGATTTAGCCATAAGTTTTCATGAAAAAGCAGTAGCATCTGCCCAAAAAGCTAACCTAAAACTAGAACAAGCAATAAATTTACATGAGATTGGCATAAATAATTTCGATATAGGTAATCTACCTCAAGCAGTCGTTGCTTTATATGAAGCTATTAAAATTTATGAATCTGTGCGGATTGACCTAACAGATAAAAGCCAAATTTCTATCTTTGAACAGCAGTCTAAGACCTACACCATATTGCAAAAAATTTTAATTGCTCAAAACAAGTTCCAAGAAGCATTAGAAGTAGCTGAACGCGGTAGGGCTAGAGCATTTGTGAACCTATTAACATCACGCATTTCAGAGAAGCAGAGTAATCAGTTAAATGTTCAGCCACTAACCATTGAAAAAATCCAGAAAATTGCCAGAGAGCAAAATGCGACAATTGTAGAATATACAATTGCTCAACCAGAAAATAATCAAGATTATCCAAAAACTTGGAATCCATCTGAGATATATATTTGGGTCATTAAACCAACTGGCGAAATAACCTTTAAACAAGTAGACCTGAAATCGTTAAACACACCACTTGCACAACTTGTAAACAATAGCCGTTTTTCTATGGGTGCTGGAGGTCGGAGTATTAAAGTAACACCTACAGGTGCGCCAATTCAAAAAGAGAATTTACAAACACTGCATAAAATATTAATTGCTCCTATTGCTTCTCTTCTCCCCACTAACCCAGAAGAAAAAGTTATTTTCATTCCCCATGATTCACTGTTTTTAGTTCCTTTTGTGGCACTGCAAGATAAAGACGGTAAATACTTAATTGAAAAGCACACAATCTTAACTGCACCAGCAATTCAAGTTTTAGAATTAACACATCAACAACGGCAAAAAGTGCGGGGTAAAGATGTGTTAGTTATGGGTAATCCTATCATGCCAAAAGTGGGTAAGGGCAAGAATTCCGTACAACTTAACCCCCTTGAAGGTGCAGAAAAGGAAACTTTGGCAATTGCTAACTTCTTCAAAACTAAAGCTATCACTGGGAAAGATGCCACAAAAGCAGCTCTCAAACAAAAATTATCATCTGCCAGAATTATTCATTTAGCAACACATGGACTTTTAGCCGATACTGATAAAAGTATCCCTACCGCCATAGCCCTTGCACCTACTAAAAACGATGATGGTTTACTCACTCCTGCGGAAATTGTTGATTTATCTATTAACGCTGAATTAGTGGTTTTGAGCGCTTGCGATACTGGTAGAGGCGCAATTACTGGTGATGGTGTTATTGGTTTATCTCGTTCCTTAATTACTGCTGGTGCGCCGAGTGTAATTGTCTCTTTATGGTCTGTACCAGATGCACCTACAGCAGAATTAATGACGGAGTTTTATCAACAATGGCAACAAAATCCTGATAAAGCCGTGGCTTTAAGAAATGCTATGCTCAAAACTATGAAAAAAAGTCCTGCTCCAGTAAATTGGGCGGCTTTTACTTTAATTGGTGAGTCTAAGTAGCCATCATGAACTGTGTACACCAGGACATATTAAAAAACTTCTTATTCCCCTCCTTGCTTGCGGGGAGGGTTTAGGAGTAGGGTCTTATTTTCAAGTTAGTTGGGGTTAAGAAAGCCGAACATTTGTTAGGAAATCTTTGTTGGGTTTCCTTGCGTCAACCCAACCTACGTAATGTTTTTTATTTTCAAAATATGATGAATTTCACAGCTTTTTATCTCACAATTCAACAGGTTGAACAAGTATGTTTATTTCAATTATCTTGGGGCAAGGACAAAATTTGAGTGTCAATGTTGCCTATCCAGAAAAACTAACTACACTATACCAAGAATGGCAAAATATTTATCTGAGTTTTTATAAAAAAGCACTGCGGGGAAAAGTTGCAAATATGGGTAGTCTCGCTGCTCCTCCCATTGATTGGCACGCTCGATTAGTACAGGCTGAAGCACAATTTTTATCTGCATTTCATTACTGGTTACGCAGTGCAGAATTATTTGAAATTCGTAAGCAAATCGCTCAAGCTAGTCAAAAAAATCAAACCCCCTATCTTGATGTTTTTATCACTTGTAGCACTCTAACTTTAGCCAAGTTGCCTTGGGAAGTATGGGAAATTGGTACAGAATTTGCTTTAGAGTCTAGTCAGATTCGCATTGTCCGCACTGCTAAAAATCGTCAAGGAACAGCTACAGCTACTCAGGGTAAATATCCACATAAAGCTAGAATTCTAGTAATTTTAGGAGATGACACAGGTTTAAATTTTGAATCTGAAAAACAAGCTATTGCATCTTTAAAAGATTATGCAGATGTTAAATTTATCGGTTGGCAATCTAACAAGAATATTGATGACTTAAAAACTGAAATCGTCCAAACTATTTCTTCCCAAAATGGCTGGGATATTTTATTTTTTGCAGGACACAGTAATCAAACTAATTTGACTGGTGGTGAATTAGGTATTGCTCCTGGTGTAGCTTTATCAATTTCTGAACTTGAACCGGCTTTAATTACTGCTAAAGATAGAGGATTACAATGTGCTATTTTCAATTCTTGTAATGGTTTGAGTATTGCTGATAAATTAATTGATTTGGGTATCAGTCAAGTTGCGGTAATGCGTGAACCCATTCATAATAAAGTATCAGCAGAATTTTTACCCCGTTTTCTGCAAGCTTTATCTGAATATAAAGATGTTCATGAATCGTTGATTTTTGCAGCGCATTATCTAAAAGTAGAAAAGAATTTTACTTATCCCAGTGCATATTTGATTCCTTCTTTATTTCGGCATCCAGGATCAGAGTTATTTCGTCTTAAACCTGCTTTTATGGATGAAGGAATTAAAAAGTTAATTCCTAATCGTCGAGAAATAATTGTACTTTCAGTTTTATTGATTATTAGCTTGCTGTTACCAGTCCAACAATTTTTATTACAGCGTCGAGTATTATTACAAGCTATCTATCGTCAACTCACAGGACAGTTTGCAACTGTAGCAACTCCCCCAGTTTTATTGGTAGAAATTGATGAAGATTCCATTAGAAAGGCTAAAATTTCTAACCCTAAACCGATTGAGCGTAAGTATTTAGCAAGTTTAATTGATAGGTTAACGGCTAATCAAGCCAAAATAATTGGTATTGATTATTTATTAGATAGACATCAAGAAGCAAGCGATTCCATTCTCGCTAAATCTATCAAAACTGCTGTAGAATCAGAAAAACCGACATGGTTTGTCTTTGCTGGAACTTTGAATAAGAAAAGTCAATGGTTACGGGTACTACCTAATATTGCTAATCTTAATTGGAGTTTAGAAGGTGAAATAGAGCTTTTCCCTGGATATATGCAACTATTACCTGATCATAATTCTCCATCCTCACCTTGGAGTTTTTCCAGTTTATTAACTCTTGGACATGAATTACAACAAATTCCTAATGCACCACAACCAAAATTAGATAGTCAGTCAGATTTTTCTCTACAGATGAGAAATTTTCTGTATCGTCAAGAGGAAGATAAAAAAGATATTTCACCGATTTTAACATCTTTGATCTCAAAAAGATCCCATTCACAACTAATCACAGTTTTAAGTTATCAACTCAATCAAGTGTGGATGCACCCAATTATTGATTTTTCGATTCCCCCTAAACAAGCATATAAAACTATTCCGGCTTGGCAACTACTAGAAAATAAAGTTATTCCTAAAAATTTACCAGAGCAAATTGTGATTATTGCCCCTGGGGGATATGAAGAAGCTGGGATTTCTCAAGATGGTGAAGATAATTTTTCAGTGTCAGATTTTCCAGCTATTAAATATTGGCGTGATCAAGAAAATCCCATCAATCAAAGCCAAGTATTAACAGGTGGTGAATATCATGCCTATATGGTACATCATTTACTCACTGAAAGATTAGTTATACCCATTCCTGATTTTTGGATGATTGGGGTAGCTATATTAATAGGCAAAAGTTTAAGTTTATATTTATTACCCAGTAAAAAATCTAATCAACTGCAATCTTTAATCATAGTCACCATCATTACAGGTGTTTATGGTTTAATAAGTTTACAATTATACATTTCCGCAACTGCAATTTTATTACCTTGGTTGTTACCTTCTGTAACATTGTGGTTTTACATTCTATCTGCGATTTTGGACAAAAAATCTGATGAATAAATCTTTTTTATCTAGGGTAATTTTATCATCTCTAGCTTTCAGCACTTTGGCTATCTTACCTAATCAAGCGGTTATGTCCCAGAAAAATCCTCAGAAACCTGCTTCATTTTGGAGTAATATTTCTCAACTGCTATTTTCTAATAAACCACCTGTAAAACCACGTAAAGGAGGTAGTCGTCCTATAAACTCTATCTGCATGGTTTCCCCAGATGCTTCTTCTGATACTAGAATTATTTGGAGCGATCGCCCTTTATTTCTTTGGCATGGTAAAATCAAAAAAATAAAGGTCACTGACATAAGTAATAATACTGTTATTTTCAGTGAAAATGTGGAAAATACTCAACAATATACTTATACGGGACAACCACTGCAACCAGGCCAAACCTACCAGTTAGATATATTTCTTGGTGAAAGTCGAGCAACATTTGTGAAATTTCAGATTATGGAGAGTGAAGAACGCGATCGCATTACCGCAGCACTGAAGACGCTAGAGAATAAACTACAAGCAAAAAAAAGTCATCATGAGGCGATACCTGCGGTGAGCGAAGCGATCGCTCTTGCTAAAGCTAACTACTTTGCTAAGTTGGGTCTGTGGTCAGATGTGTTACAGCAAGCATACTCAGTACAAAACCCCACTCCTGAGTTAGATAGGATGCTCAAAGAAATTCCTAAGCAGTTATGTACACAGCCAAAATCAGATAGATTGTAGGGTGCGTCAGACTGCATAAATCCTGTAAATAAACAGATTGTTGATATCTGACGCACCCTACCTAACCAGATTGTAGGGTGCGTCAGACTGCGTAAGTCCTGTAAATAAACAGATTGTTGATATCTGACGCACCCTACCAATGTGCCAGTTACGTAAGTCCTGTGAAAAAACCTAATATCCAGATCCTCGACTTCTCAAAGAAATCGGGGATTTATTTTTTGAAAAAATTTTCTTTTTTGCATAACCTCTAAAACCTCAGAAATACATATAGTTGTGAACCAACAGTCAAGTTCTAAATTCACATTCATGATCATGAATTTGACTGTCTATGTATTTATTGTCAATCAGCGAGGATTTGATGGAATCAAAAAATTATCTGGGGGGAATTGCAGATTTTAATAATGAAGGAGGGGATGATGATGATCCAATAGTTCCACCTAATTAATCAGGTTTCGTGCTTTTAAACACCTGATAAATCTTATGTCAATAAAATGAGTCAACTTAATTATTTTTGAGGAAATACAACTATGAAACTTTGGAAATTAGCAGCAAGCATTCTGGTATTTAGCACAATCATTATTAGCCCCAAAGCCAACGCTCAAAATTTGTTAAAACCTCAGCAATTAGCACCATTACAGAATTCAGTAACTCCCAATTCTAAAGAGGTGGACACATACTTTACACAGGGGTTTAAAAAAGTAGAATTGAAAGATTTTCGAGGAGCGATCGCTGATTTTAACAAAATTCTCGAAATTGATCCTAATAATGCTTATGCCTATGTTGGGAGAGGATTTAGTAGATTTGGTTTAGCAAGCTATCAAGGCGCAAAAAAAGATTTTGATAAAGCCTTGGAAATTACTCCCAATATTGCTTATGCTCACTTTTTTAGAGGTTTTACCCTAGTGATGTTAGAAGATAAACAAGGAGCGATCGCTGATTTACAAAAAGCATCTACATTGTTTAAAGAAGAAGGAAAAGACGAATTTGCCCAAAAAGCAGATAGCGCAGTTAAACAAATAGAAGCTAGTTAGAAATTATCCCATAAATTATTCAAAAATCGTAGGTTGGGTTGACGCAAGGAAACCCAACATTTCTACATTTTGACATAAATCATGTTTCTGTTGAGTGAATATTGCATAAGCTCCAAAAGGCCAGAGATATATAAACTTTGATACAATAAATCCCCTATTCAACCATGAAAAACTTCAAAATCAGTTCCATTAGCTTAATTCCCCAACTAGCATCTAGTTGGATCATGCTTTTGACGACTGTTTCCATACCTGTTAACACCGTTCAAGCAAATGATCTATACCTAAAACCATCAACAGCAAATATAGATACAATATCTAATTCTGCTAACCAAACATCAATATATAAGCAATTACAAAAAAACCTCATTAATCAGAATAAACCAGAAGCTGCATTAGAAATTTCTGAACGTAGTCATAATGGTGAATTTTGGGAATTATTAACCTCACATAAATCAAATAAAATAGCCATTTCTCTATCTTCAGAGCAAATTAAACAAGTTGCTAAACAACAAAATGCCACAATTGTTCAATATTCAATTATTAATGATGAATTTGTAATTGCAGGTAAAAAGCAAATTCAAGAATCAGAACTGCTAATTTGGGTAATTCAACCTACAGGTGAAATAGCTTTTCGTCAAGTTAATCTAAAACCTTTATGGCAAAAAGAAAATACATCTTTAAATGATTTAGTCGCGGGAAGTCGCAGTAGAATGGGAGCGCGAAATAGAAATAATAAGGGAATGATTAAAGTAGAACTGACAAAGGAGTTTAGCTCAAACAAAGAATTACTAAAACTGCATGAGATTTTAATTCAACCCATTGCCGATTTATTGCCAAATCAGCCCGATAAACACATTATTTTCATTCCTCAAGGGGACTTATTTTTTGTTCCCTTTGCAGCATTACAAGATAAAAAAGGTCAATACTTAATTGAAAAACATACCATTGCCACTGCTCCCTCAATTCAAGTTTTAGATTTACTTTATCAACGAAAACAGCAAAATCAAGGATTAGTTAAAGATGTGTTAATTGTAGGTAATCCTATCACGCCTACTAAACCATTTCCAGGATGGGAAAAGCCCCAAGAACAACATCCACTTCCAGGTGCAGAACAAGAAGCAAAACAAATAGCTGAGATTTTTAACACCAAAGCACTGATAGGGAATGCAGCCACAGAAACCACAATTGTCCAAAAAATGCCACAAGCGAAAATTATTCACTTAGCGACAATTGCATTACCAAATAATGAGCAAGGATTGGACAGTGCATTAGCTTTAGCGCCCTCTGGTAAAGATGATGGTTGGCTGACATCTGGAGAAATTATCAACTTGAACCTAAAAGCGGAATTAGTGGTATTAAGTGGTAATGATACAGCTATAGGCAAAGTTACCAATGATGGTGTAATTGGTTTATCTCGGTCTTTTTTTACCGCAGGTGCTACCAGCGTGATTGGTTCTTTGTGGTGTGTCTCGGATATGGAAACAGCATTTTTGATGACTGAGTTTTATCAAGAATTAAGTAAAAATCCAGATAAAGCTGCTGCTTTGCGTCAGGCAATGCTAATAACTATGAAGAAATACCCAAATCCGATGAGTTGGGCTGGTTTTACTTTAATTGGCAATTCTCAATAAACTGTTAATTTTCTCGCAACAATTGGTATAAAATCCATGTCTCATCGCCAAATTCGGTTAATTGCATTTATCACTTTCATCCTAACGGTTTTACAACCTGTGGTTAATTTGCCGATGTTATTCCAGGTATCACAGGTATTAGCACAAACGCCTGCAACGCGAAAGGCAGAAGCAGAGAGACTCTTTCAGCAAGGTATTAAGCAGTTTCAAACAAGTCAATTTACAGCAGCATTACAGTCTTGGCAACAAGCGCTAATTATTTATCGAGAAATCAAAGACCGTCAAGGTGAGGGTCAATCTCTAGGTAATCTGGGAATTGCTTACAATGCGCTGGGAGATTACACCAAAGCTATTGAATACCAATCCTCCCGTTTAGCTATTGCCCGTGAAATCAAAGACCGTTTAGGTGAGGGTAATGCTCTAGGTAATCTGGGAAATGCTTATTTCTTGCTGGGAGATTACACCAAAGCCATTGAATACCACACCTCCCATTTAGCTATTGCCCGTGAAATCAAAGACCGTTTAGGTGAGGGTAATGCTCTAGGTAATCTGGGACTTGCTTATTCCTCGCTGGGAGATTACACCAAAGCCATTGAATACCACACCTCCAGTTTAGCCATTGCCCGTGAAATCAAAGACCGTTTAGGTGAGGGTCAATCTCTAGGTAATCTGGGAAATGCTTATTCCTCGCTGGGAGATTACACCAAAGCCATTGAATACCACACCTCCCGTTTAGCTATTGCCCGTGAAATCAAAGACCGTTTAGGTGAGGGTAATGCTCTAGGTAATCTGGGAAATGCTTATTTCTTGCTGGGAGATTACACCAAAGCCATTGAATACCACACCTCCCGTTTAGCCATTGCCCGTGAAATCAAAGACCGTAGAGGTGAGGGTGCTGCTCTAAATAATCTGGGAGGTGCTTACGATGCACTGGGAGAATACACCAAAGCCATTGAATACTACACCTTCAGTTTAGTTATTGCCCGTGAAATCAAAGACCGTAGAGGTGAGGGTCAATCTCTAGGTAATCTGGGAAATGCTTACTTTTCACTAGGAGATTACACCAAAGCCATTGAATACCACACCTCCCGTTTAGCCATTGCCCGTGAAATCAAAGACCGTAGAGGTGAGGGCAATGCTCTAAATAATCTGGGAAATGCTTACTATGCACTAGGAGATTACACCAAAGCCATTGAATACTATTCCTCCAGTTTAGCCATTGCCCGTGAAATCAAAGACCGTAAAGGTGAGGGCAATGCTCTAGGTAATCTGGGAAGTGCTTACGATGCACTAGGAGATTACACCAAAGCCATTGAATACTATTCCTCCAGTTTAGCTATTCTCCGTGAAATCAAAGACCGTAGAGGTGAGAGTCAATCTCTGAATAATCTGGGAAATGCTTACGATGCACTAGGAGATTACACCAAAGCCATTGAATACCACACCTCCAGTTTAGCCATTGCCCGTGAAATCAAAGACATTCAAGGAGAAGGAGCTAGTTTAAATAATCTAGGTGCAACTTTCTATAAATCTGGCAACCTCCCACAAGCAGAAACAACTCTCTTTACTGGCATTGAAGTATGGGAATCTATCAGAGGAAAATTAGGGAACAATGATAGCTACAAAGTCTCTATTTTTGAAGAACAAGCTCGCACTTACCGCATATTACAAAAAGTTCTCATTGCTCAAAATAAAACCAATGCAGCTTTAGAAATTTCTGAACGAGGACGTGCTAGGGCTTTTGTGGAATTATTGTCTTCACGTTTATCTAACACAAATACCAGTCAAACCTCACAACCTGCTGTTGATAAACCCACTATTTCCTTATTACAAAAAATTGCCAAACAACAAAATGCTACCTTGGTTCAATATTCTATTATTACTGATGATTTGAAAATTGATGGTAAACAACAAACCAAAGAATCAGAACTCTATATCTGGGTGATTAAACCCACAGGTGAAATTGCCTTTCGTAAATCTGATTTAAAACCTCTGTGGCAAAAGGAAAATACCACTCTGAGAGAACTCGTTGATGATAGTCGTGAATCTATTGGTGTGAAAAGGAGAGGGGGTATTGTAGCTAGTCTAGATCCTAATGCTGCCCCAGTCAAAGGAAGATTTCAAAGACTCCATGAATTACTAATTACACCTATTGCGGATCTTTTACCCAAAAAGGAAACTGAAAGAGTTGTTTTCATCCCTCAAAATGAATTATTTCTTGTTCCTTTCCCTGCACTGCAAGATGAAAAAGGCAAATACTTAATCGAAAAACATACTATCCTCACAGCACCATCAATTCAGATATTGGATTTAACCCACAAGCAAAAACTCAGACAAACCACAAAATCACAACCAAGTTTAATTGTCGGTAATCCTACCATGCCCAAGGTAATACTAGAACCAGGGCAACCAGCCCAACAATTAAAAGCCTTAATCTGGGCAGAAAAGGAAGCTAAAGATATTGCTTCTCTGATGAACATTTCAGCCTTAACGGGTAATAAAGCCACGAAAACAGCAATTTTAGAGAAAATGTCCCAAGCCGGGATTATTCACTTTGCTACCCACGGTTTACTTGATGAGTATCGGGGTATAGGAAGTGCGATCGCACTTGCACCATCTGGTAAAGACGATGGTTTACTCACTGCTGACGAAATTCTTAACCTCAAACTGAATGCAGATTTAGTGGTATTAAGTGCCTGTGACACCGGACGCGGACGCATTACGGGTGATGGTGTCGTCGGTTTATCACGTTCTTTGATTAGTGCCGGTACTGCCAGTATTATCGTTTCTTTGTGGGCAGTTGATGATGATTCTACATCCTTTCTGATGACGGAGTTTTATAAAAATAGAGAACAAAAACTTGACAAAGCCACCGCATTAAGAAAAGCCATGCTGACAACAAAAGCAAAATATTCTTCCCCTCTCAATTGGGCTGCTTTTACCTTAATTGGGGAATCTGAATAGGTTGGTGATTGGTAATGGGTAATGGGTAATTGGTGATTGGTGATGGGGTGAAATTATCCTTAATCTCCTGACTCTTGACTTCTTGATATGCAGATTTTTATTCAATGTCATAGCATAAACTTTGTAAAGCGATTACTGATTGTTTTAGTCCCTGATTTGAAAGCGTGTTTAGATATTGTTCAAGTGTTTTAGGAGGATTCTTGAGACTATTTATATGTATTTTAACTACTTTGTAAATTTCTGTTGGGTTAAGGTCAATCAAATGCAGAATGAAATCATCTGGATGTTGGGACTCAATACCGTATGGTGAAAGAGCTTGAGCCGGAAAATCTTTCAAGTTAAAAGTGACTATCACACTAGCATTGCAACGAATTGCTGCTGCCAGCACATGACGGTCATTTGAATCTGGAAGTTGTAACCCTTCAATAAGTGCTTCATAACCTGTAACCAAACAATCTCGAACATGACTGTTCATCAAATTTTTAGTTCTGTTCAGTTGTTCAATCGTCAGATCAGAACGATTGTTTAAAACATTTTTAATCCATTCTGAGTGAATTGCATCTGTCCACCGTGCTTTAAATAGGTCAGTAACCGCAAGTCGCATAAGGAAATCTCTTAATGGTGCTGGATATAAGACACAAGCATCATATATAACTGTAAAATTAGACACTATTATTGCTCTGTTATTTTTTAAATATTAACCTTGGTACTGTACGTTCGCTCATTTTAAATCTGCAAGATTTAATTAGGCCTTACAGGGCTTGTAATCTAGGCAATTCAACTGGTTCAGCCGTTTTCATCTTGCATAGAACTTTTGCCATTTTATGATTTATGCTATCCCTGTGCCTTAAATAATCACCTCTGGAAGCCTTCTGTAATGGTCATAAATTTTACTAGTAATTAACAGGTTACTTAAAAATAGCCGTTTTCCTTTTGCATTAAGGCTCTAATTCCCCTTCCGATTTCAAAATGAGCGAACCGACAGTTGGTACTCATAACAAATTTACTTGACTATTCATAACCCATATCTAGTTCTTGAGCTTGAGCAGTAAGCTCATCAAGAGCTTCCATCCGTAAAGCATCAATTTGATTTTTGTAATTGAGTAGATCCAGATAACGCACCCGTCTCCGTGTTCCTACCTTACGGAATGGGATCTCTCCTCCTTCCAATAGTCCTACCAAATAGGGACGAGAAACATTTAAAATATCAGCAGCTTCTTGTGTTGTGAGTTCTGCGTGTACAGGTATGAAAGTAACAGCATTACCTTTAGCCATTTGTCCCAGTATGTCAACAAGCATCTGAAAAGCCAGTGATGGGATCTTAACCGTTTGACTTACACCGTCATCTAGCTCAACTTTAATACTATGAAAGGCATCCTTATTCCCTATATAAGCAGCCAAAGTTTGACTACTTTTTTTTGCTAAAGTAGCATCTTCTTCCGTAGGTACTCCAATCCTGCTAGTTTGATATGTACTGAGTGTCATAGATATCAGCCTCGTCTAATATCGAATTGCATTCCATTTACCCATTCCTTATGAAAAATATGGATTGCAATTACCATTCACTATATACTAACTCTAATTCAAAATAAACGCAATGAGCGAAATGAGTGAAATAAAAGTCCGGTTAATGTCCTGACTCCTGTACGGGTTTAGCACTGCTAAACCCCTACTGACTCCTAACTCCATAATTTTGCATATCCTTCCCTTGGTGAGAGATAGATGTTTATGTGCAATTCTAGGACAAAAACTCAAAATTAAAGTAAACACTTATGAAACGCATTACATCTAGCATTTTCCTCACCACCTTGATTTTATCCAACGTGGGTATATTTCCCATCCCACCACAAGCAATTGCACAAACTCAAGAAAATGGTGATTTATTTTACCTTTATAAAGGACAACGCATACCATTAAACCAAAGACAGGATGCGATCGCTGTTTCTTTTAAACAACTCGGTAGAACCCGTAGTCTGTCCGCTCCTCCTTTATACCTGCAACTTCAACAAGACTTACAAAGCGGAATTCGCAGCACCACACCACCAAAAGTCACTCCTTTAGGTGAAAATTACGCTCTGGTAAATTTGCCTAAAGACATCCAAAATGCTGAAGTTGTTTTACAGCAACGCATTCAACAACAGCCTTATGTACAAACTACTTTACCAGTTCTTACCCGCAACGAACATCAAGAAATCATTGTTGTACCTAACGAAATTATCCTCAGCTTTCAATCGCAACTTTCCCAAAGTCAGAGACAAGCAATTTTACAACAAAACAATCTGGAAATTGTCCGTCCCCTACGCTTTAACCGCGATCGCTATCTCGTAAAATCCACAAGTGCCTCTGGTACAAAAATTCTCAGTGTATCTAATCAACTTAATAGCGTCAAAGGAGTAACATCTGCTACACCTAATTTTATCCAATCTTTGACTAACCACAATCTAGAAACTGCTACCAAACAAATCACAAATATGCAGAGAACTGGAGATTGGTTACAGACAACAAAACCAGAAAATACCAATCGAAGCAACCCATCTCAAAACAGTTCTCAATCTAGAAGTATTGCTGCAAGAAGTACACCAAAAAGTAATTTATTAGGATTAGCTTGGCATTTAGATAGTAGACCTTTACAACAATGTTTACAAGAAAAAATATCAAGTTGGAAGTCCCTACAAACTTGTTTACAGAAACCCATAAATGTCCGTAAAAAATCAGCCGTAACTCGTACAGATGTCCGGGTGACAGATGCTTGGAAACGCAGTAACGGTGGACGTGGTGTAGTTGTGGCAGTTTTAGATAGTTTAATTCAGTGGGATCATCCTGATTTGATCAATAATATTTACACCGTTAAAGCTGCTGATAAATGTCCAGGAGAAGTTCACGGTTGGGATTTTTCCTCTAGCAGTAACAGTTTAGATCCTTGTAAAAACGGTGATGCTGATACTCGGATTAGTCCGACAGAATTGGCAATTTTGGGGTCAACATTTCAGGACACATTTCAATTATCTGATGCTAAATTAGTGCAGCAATATTCTACAGAAGCATTAGAAATAAAACGCAAAAATCCCGATTATTCTTTGGAACAAATTGCTAAGGTTCTGCGTTATATTTTTCGGACTTATAAAGTCGGTGGAGAATTTCATGGTACTTATGTCAGTGGTGCGATCGCTGCCAAACCCCAAAATGGCGAAGGAGTGTTAGGAGTAGCACCCAACGCGCAGATTTTACCAGTCCGGTTATTTGGGTTAAATGGTAGTTATAGTCCTGCTGCTTACATTGAAGCTATTGGTTATGCAGCAGACAGGGGTGCTGATATCATTAATCTCAGTTTAGGTAGTCTTTTACCAAGTCCGGGAGAAGAAGAGGCGATCGCAGATGTTCTCAAAGCGAACCCGAAATTAGTCATTGTCGCTGCTGCTGGTAATGAAAACAGGAACAGAGTCACATTTCCTGCTGCTTATCCAGGAGTTATATCCGTTGGTGCAACCAATATTACAGGTAATCGTGCATCCTACAGTAATTATGGTGGAGGATTAGATTTAGTAGCACCAGGAGGGGACTTAAATACACCGGGATTATTAGGTGGCATTCCCACCACAGGAGGAACTTCTTTAAATGCTTTTTGGCAAGGTATACCTAATCCTAGCAGTCGTTGGTCTGCTGTAGTTGATGGCAAAGGTAAATATTGGTGGGTAGAAGGAACATCTTTTGCTTCACCAACTGTAGCGGGAGTTGTGGCTTTAATGAAGGGGGAAAATAAAGGAATTAGTAGGGAAAGATTGGTGAGTATTTTGAAATCTACAGCTAGTTATCAAGGACTGACTATTTCTCGACAAGATGCCGAACTTTATCGTTTACAACGCAGTGAGGGAGAAATTCCCGCATCTGTGAAAGAACAGCAATATTTCTTTGGTAAAGGACTTGTTAATGCTGATGCAGCAGTGCAAGCGGTGAAAAAGAGACGTTAAATAATTGGTAATTGGTGATTATTGATTTTTCCCCATTACCCATTACTCATTACCTTTCTCAAGGTAATTCAGAAATCAAATCTACTCTATCTCAGTTAAAACGGATTTTTATGAAACTTAATTTGGTCGCATTTATGATATTACTAGGAGTACAATTCCTCCTAATAAAAGGAATTTCAATCATATCTCCCACAGACAAAAAATCTGAAACTCAAGCAACTTCAATAGTATCTGATACATTACAAATATCTAACTCATTACAAACTACTCTCAAAGGTCATGCTTTAACAGTAACTTCTGCGGCAATAACGGCTGACAATAATACTATCATTAGTGGTAGTAAAGATAATACTATCAAACTTTGGAATCTAGTAACCGGTCAATTAAAACGCACACTTATTGGTCACACAGGAGTTGTAAATTATCTCAATGTTACGACTGATGGCAAGTATATTGTGAGTGCTGATTATAAAAATGTCAGAATTTGGAATCTACTAACTGGTGCATTAATACGCGAAATCAAAAATTTAGAAACAGTTAGTTTTATCAAAACAACTCAAGATGGAAAAACTTTAGTAGTTGATGGTGGTACTCAAATCATTAAAAACACTAAAACAGAAGTAGATACCTACGGTTATAAATCTTCTTCTGAAGTAGAAGTCAAAAAATATATAATTAGTGTTTTCAATTTAAACACAGGTGTACTTAAAAACAAACTTGTCCATAACGAATCCTTTACTTCGGTGGAAATAAGCCGTAGTGGCAACATTTTAGTAAGTGGCAATGAAACCGGAAAATTAAATATTTGGAACTTACAAAATGGGAGATTACAAAAAACCCTAACAGGACATAATAGCACCATAAATTCTATAGCTATCAGTCCAGATGAACAAACTATTGTTAGCACTGAGCAAGATGGACAAATCAAAATTTGGGATTTGAGTTCTGGAAAACTTAAAAGTACCTTTACTGGACATGATAAGTCATCTATAGATGGTTCTGTTATTGTCCTCATTAGTAATGATACTCTTGTCAGTTGGCTAAAAAAATATAACAATAAAACTGATGTTAAAATTTGGAATCTACAAACTGGTGAATTCAAATATACACTAAAGCTTCCAAAAATAGAAAATAGCGATGGTTTAAATAATATCAATCTTATCAACTTTAGTTCAGATAGTAAGAATCTAATTACTTATGGTAATGATGGTATCCAGACTTGGGAATTAACAACAGGTAAGTTGAAAAATACTGTGAAAATTCAAGGAGATATCCTGGCTGTTAGTCCAAAGAATAAAATTGTAGCAACTTCTGAAGGAGCTAGTGATATCAATATTTATAAAATTCCATCTGATAATGATGAAAACAAGTAGATAAAAATTCAAAATCTACCGACAGAAATACATTTCACTAACCTCTAATATTATGAACAACAAACCTAATTTTTCAGAACAAGGCTATAAGGTTATTAACGAATTAGGACATAACCAACAAGGAGGAAGAATTACTTGGTTATCCTTATCTATTGCCACAAACAAACAAGTAGTTATCAAGCAATATTCTTTTGCTCAAATAGATTCCAATTGGTCAGGATTTAAAGCTCACCAGCGAGAAATAGACATACTCAAAGGACTCAATCACCCCAAGATTCCTAAATATTTAGGAGCTTTCCCTACAGTCAATGGTTTTTGCTTAGTTCAGGAATATATTCCTGCTGATTCTTTAGCTGTTTCTCGCAGTTTTGAACCAGAAAACATCAAACAAATTGCCATTCAATTATTAGAGATTCTGGCATATCTACAAAGTCTTATTCCAGGTATCATTCATCGGGATATTAAACCAGAAAATATTTTAGTAGACACAGAATTAAATGTTTACCTAATTGATTTTGGTTTTGCTCGCATTGGCAGTCAAGAAGTATCAAGTAGTAGTGTTTTTGTAGGTACACCTGGTTTTATTGCCCCAGAACAATTATTAAAGCCTACAACAGCCACAGATTTGTATGCTTTGGGAGTAACATTAATTTGCTTACTTACAGGAACTAAATCAACAGAAATTCAAAATTTAATAGATGAGGATGACCCCTCCCAAATTCGATTTCGACATTTATTACCTAATGTTAGTCTGCGATTTTTAGACTGGTTGGAAATGATGGTACAACCCCGACTCAAAGAGCGTTTTACAGATGCAAAACAAGCCCTTAACGCTTTGATACCTCTTGATGTTACCCGCAGTCCACAAATTGAGATTAGCCAGCAGATTCAGGATTTTGTAGCCACACGCTTAGGTGAAAAGATTCGCCAATCTATTACTATTAAAAATGTGATGCCAGACACTTTATTAGAAGGTCGTTGGGAAGTTGCTCCCCATCCCCATGACCCATCCCATACACGAAAATATCACCCTTGGATTAGCATCACACCAACTAAATTTAATGGTAATTATACAAGGTGTGAGATTCAAGTTGATACTAGCCTTTTGATGGCGGATAAATTGTATAAACGCCAGTTATTTCTACATACAAATGCCTACCCTGCAACTCATGTTGTAAATGTAAAAGTCCAGACATCTCCTATGCCAATTGAAAGAAGAAAATCAAAATCTTCTGCGAGTTTAATTTGGGCGTTTTTAACTGGAGAGATAGCTACATTTACATTTTTAGCAGTTATACCTTGGATTATTGCACTTTTAGCAGATAACAAAATCGTCTTCTGGAATATGCCTACTAGGATAGACAGTTATACTGGTGCTTTAATTTTTGGTACAGTAGGCGCAATATTGGGTGCTGTAGGAGGTGTTTTCATTCAAGCAATTGGTCTAATTTACAACTCTTTTAAGGAAAACAAGCAAAGGTCAGAAGCCTTTTCTTCACAATTATATGATTATTGGCTAAATACATTCGGATCTATATTTGCTGGACTAATAATTGTTGGTGTATTGGGAATTATTATTGGCAGTGTGTTTGGAACAATTTTTGATTTATCTAGGCCTAGTGATTTAGTGGGTATTATCTTCAATGTGATGGGTGGAATTATGATGGGAGGCTTTGGTGCTTGTTTCCTGGGAGGAATTGCTGGAGGAATAATTGGGTATATAACCAGTTTTTTGATGTGGGTTGTTTTGAGTATTGTCAATGATTTTTTATCATTACTCGCAGCAGTATTAGGAGTTAGTGTAGGTCTTGGTTTTGTGTGGGGCTTTTTCAATATATCTACTATCTTGGCATTGGGAATTACAGGCATACCATTTTTGTATATGCTGCTTTATGCACCTATTCAGCATCAAAAATTAATTACCAAATACCGTCATTCTGAGAAAAATCTGATCAAGCCGTAGCTGATTAATAAATCTCTTTTAACCATCGTTCCCATTTTGTCCAAGGCTTTTTAGCCGTGGTGAACTCAAACAGAAGCTTGGAAGCTGAAAGGCGAAGATCCAAGTTTAAAACTCAATATTATTGTACTGATGGTCTAATCTTGCATATCCTCCAATAGATGAGAGATATATGTTTTACACCCACCCTGATTAATTCTCTTTCTCTCTCAGGAATTATACTCAAAACGGCTAGAACTTGGACTTTTTTATAATACAACGAACAGGCTCAAAGCCTCTCCCCGTTGCGGGGAGAGGTTTACAAGAGGGGTTCCATATTTGGTTAAACTATAAACCGTTTGCAGTATAGTATAAAATCCATGCCCTATCGCAAAATCAGTTTAATTGCATCTATCTCACTTATTCTCACGGTTTTACAACCTGTTGTTAATTTGCCGATATTATTCCAGATATCACAGGTATTCGCACAAACAGCAACAGACAGGATAGCAGAAGCAGAACGCCTTTATCAGCAAGGTGATCAGCAAATTCAGACTAGTCAGTATAAAGAAGCATTACAGTCATTTCAACAGGCATTAACTATCTATCGAAAAATCAAAGACCGCAAAGGACAAGCTTTTAGCCTCAATTACATCGCCATAGTTAAACGCACATTAGGAGATAATATCGAGTCTTTAGAGTTTTATAAACAAGCCTTATATATTTTCAGAGAAATAGGCGATGTTCTTTGGAGAAGCTTTGGCAATTTTCAAACAAATTGGTGACAAGGCGAGCGAAGCACGAACTATTAGATATATAGGTAGTGCGTTTTATCAATCTGGCAAATTTGCAGAAGCGGAAAAAACGCTACGCGATGGTATGGAGGTTTTAGAAACCCTGCGAACAAAATTAAGTGACGCTAACAAAATCTCAATTTTTGAAACACAAACTGCAACTTACCGCTTACTCCAACAAGTTCTAATTGCTCAAAATAAAACCAATGAAGCCTTAGAAATTTCTGAACGGGGACGTTCTCGGGCATTTGTGGAGTTATTGACTTCACGCTTATCTAACACAAATACCAGTCAAACCTCACAACCTGCTGTTGATAAACCCACAATAGCCTTATTACAAAAAATCGCCAAACAACAAAATGCTACCCTTGTTCAATATTCAATTATTACTGATGACTTCAAAATTGATGGTAAACAACAAACCAAAGAATCAGAAATCTATATTTGGGTCATCAAACCCACAGGTGAAATTACATTTCGCAAATCTGACCTCAAACCTCTATGGCAAAAAGAAAATACAACTCTTGCAGAACTCGTTACTATCAGTCGTAAATCTATTGGTGTCACGGAACGTGGCGGAATTATACCTGAACCTGTTAAGGGTGTTAATCAAACCAAACGCTTACAACAACTTCACCAATTATTAATTACACCAATTGCTGACCTTCTCCCTACAAAAGAAACTGAAAGAGTCGTTTTCATTCCTCAAAGTCAATTATTCCTTGTTCCTTTCTCCGCACTGCAAGATGAAAAAGGCAAATACTTAATCGAAAAACATACTATCCTCACCGCACCATCAATTCAAGTATTAGATTTAACCCACAAGCAAAGAATCGCCAGTAAAAAATCAGGAATTGGCAAAGGGGAAATATTAGTAGTTGGTAATCCCACCATGCCAAAAATTCCCATCACCGATGAACAGTTAACATCTCTACCCGGTGCAGAACGAGAAGCAGTAAAAATTGCAGACTTGTTGAAAACCCAAGCAATTACAGGTAATAAAGCCACTAAAACAGCCATTGTCCAAAAAATGCTCAAAGCCAGAATTATTCATTTTGCGACTCATGGCTTAGTTGATGATTTTAAAGGATTTGGTGTACCTGGTGCGATCGCTTTTGCTCCCAGTGGAGAAGATAACGGTTTTCTAACATCGGGGGAAATTCTTGATTTAAAACTCAATGCCGAACTCATAGTTCTCAGTGCTTGCGATACAGGAAGAGGACGCATTACTGGTGATGGTGTCGTCGGTTTATCGCGTTCTCTAATTACTGCCGGTATACCCAGTATTGTAGTTTCTTTATGGTCAGTTGGTGATGATTCCACATCTTTACTAATGACTGAATTTTATAAAAATATGCAACAGAAGCAAGATAAAGCCACAGCATTAAGACAAGCAATGTTGACAACAATGAAACATAAAAATTATCAAAGTCCCTACCATTGGGCAGCTTTTACTTTAATAGGTGAAGTTGAATAAATGGGGACTGGGGACTGGGTAAGAAGATTTTAGATTGGAGTTAATTTAAGAATAATCCAAAATTGAATCACCAATCACCAATTACCAATCACCAATTACCAATTACCAATTACCAATTACCAATCACAAAAAGGAGGAATAAATCATGTCAAATATCAAACGTCGTCATTTTCTGCAATTAGCTGGTTCTACCTTAGCAACAGTCGGTATAAGCCAATTAGATATAATGCACCAGGGACATCGCTATGCTCAAGTTCTGGCTCAAAATACACCCCGCAAATTAGCATTACTGGTGGGAATTAATCAATATTCTGCTCCCATTACACCTTTAGAAGGTTGTGTAACTGATGTCAAATTACAACAAGAGTTATTAATTCACCGCTTTGGTTTTAACCCTAAAGATATCCTCACATTGACAGATCAAAAAGCTACCCGTCAAGGTATCCTTACAGCTTTTGAAGAACATTTGATCAACCAAGCAAAACCCGGAGATGTAGTAGTATTTCACTTTTCTGGACATGGTTCAAGAGTCATAGATCCAAATCGAGATCAACCAGATGGATTCAATAGCACTCTAGTTCCTGTAGATAGAAAACTACCAGAAGGATATCCAATTACTGGTGGTGTGGTATCAGACATTATGGGACACACCTTATTTTTACTTATGTCTGCTTTGAAAACAGAAAATGTCACCGTGGTACTAGATTGTTGTTATTCTGGTGGTGGGACAAGGGGAAATTTGCGGGTGCGATCGCTTTCTGGTGGTGAAGACCTTAAACCTAGTTCAGTAGAACTTAATTATCAAAAACAATGGTTAGGACGCTTGGATCTGTCACCAGAAAAGTTTATTGAACTTCGCAGAAAAGGGGTGGCCAAGGGAGTTGTTATTGCTAGTGCCAGACGGGATGAACTGGCTGCTGATATGAGTTTTAGTGATTTCCATGCAGGTGCTTTTACTTATGCTTTAACCCAGTATTTATGGCAACAAACCAATAATCAATCTATCAATAATGCCATCGTCAATGTTGGTCGAAGTACAGCAGCTTTGGCTTATCAGCAAGGAAACTATCAAAATCCACAAGTAGAATCGAATCTGACCCAAGAAAACACCAACACACCCATTTATTTTACACCTCAACAAGCAATTTCAGCCGAAGCTGTCATCACTAAAGTCGAAAACAACCAAGTAGAATTATGGTTAGGTGGGTTAGATTCACAAACTCTAGAAGCCTTTAAAAAAGGTGCTATTTTTACGGCTTTAGATAGTCAAGGTAGGCAACGAGGATTAGTGAAACTAGAGTCACGACAAGGATTAATCGGCCAAGGGAAACTACTTTCCACAAAGCAAAATTTACAACTACAACCAGGAACATTATTACAAGAACGTATCCGTAGTATTCCCAACAATCTAACTTTGAAAATTGGTATTGATCAATCTTTTGATAATAATATTACCCAGCAAGCAATAAAATCTCTGCAAGCACTTGTGCGTATTGAACCCAAACAATTAGGTACTTCAGAAGTACAGTACATTTTTGGACGCATGACTCAAGCCAAGTATGAAGAATTACAGAAAAATAGAGTCAAAAATCTTCCCCAAGTAGGTAGTTTAGGCTTATTTTTACCCAGCCAAGATGCGATTATCCCCGCTTCCTTTGGTGAAAATAGAGAAACTGTCCAACAAGCGATAACGAGATTAAAACCTAAGTTTAAATCCCTGCTGGCAGCACGAATTATTAAGCAGGTATTAGGTAATACGAATTCATCACGGCTAAATGTGACTGTTTCCATGAATATTGCTGATAGTCAAAAAATAATTGCTGAAACTTTCGCTATTCGTGGTACTAACAAAGTTCCCGTAGATTCAAACCCAACCGTACCAGTATCACCTATTAAGTTTTCTGAGTTAGGGATACCTCAATTAACCGTAGGAACACAAATTGCTTTCCAAATAGAAAATAAGGAATCTAGTCATCTCTACGTGAGTATTTTAGTGATTGATGCTGAAGGAACAATGACGATTATTTATCCTAATGATTGGTCAGCTTCAGAAACAGCAGCATTGATCAAGCCAAAACAGAAATTAGTAGTTCCTCAAGCTGGTATTGATGGCTTTAAACTTACCATTGGTGAACCCTTGGGCATTGCCGAAGCACTTGTTATTGCTAGTACCACACCTTTGCGAACTTCCCTAAAAGTATTACAAACAATTGCCAAACGCAGCGGTCTGGAAAATCGTAGAAGTCCTATGGCTGTTAATGATGATCTATTAGAGGTGACAGATAGTTTGCTCAATGATTTAGATGCAGGTACTCGTAACGGTGATAATGTAGCAACAACCGAACTCCCAGATAATGTTCGTGGTATTGATACGAGAAAGCTGGCAGCAATGGCGATCGCTTTTGAAGTTTTGAGGGGTTGAAAAACGTCATTGATGCCTACGTATTGCGGCTCGCAAACATAAACGCTCCAGAGAAATAAACGTTCCTTGCCAGAAAGTATTCAATTTACCTTATCAAGATTTGAGAAGATTTGGATAGTAGACGGGCCCCTGCTCCCCCGAAATTTTTCGCTCTCCTATTTAAAGTAATATGTACAACCATCTATACGGGGTACAGCCGGGATACCTGCAAGTGCGATTCGTTCAGTCGAGCGCGACCTGAAATGGTCGTTTAGTATGGGAAGCCTACTTCTCTAGAGAATTCATACCCTCTACCCCGCATTTCTCACAAACAATGCGATCGCAATCTATATAATCTTTATAGAGAGACGGTTTCGGGCATTTTTCATGGGGTTGATTTTTGATGCAGTGTGAAAACCCAGAATCCAGATTTTATAAGGGTTTGAGGATTTTGGTGAGAAATCCGGGCTACCCCTGCGTAAAAGACTAACATTAGTCCGGTCACATCCCTAGTAAGTAATGAAAAGGATGGAGTGCAGACCACGAAAGTAGCCCGAACTGACAGCCTAAGTTGGTTGGGGAGCAAAGGGGAGTTTTCCAATGGTGAACTCAAGTGAAGTATCCCTTAAACTGCGTTATACGAAAAAGTGCCAAATAGGGCTGATAGGCACTGACCAAAAGGTAAATGGGTGGATTGATAGTTTCTCTTTCTATCAACCGTATGAACAATAATCCCGTCGCAGAATAGATACCACCTAAAGGAAAACAGACAACTGAACGGTACGACAGGGTAAGTCCTACAGAGTCTACAAGAGGTCGAATATTTGTAGTAAGTCTGAGGTAACAAAGACCGAATTCTCTGGAGGATAAAGGATGGATGAAAAAGTGAATGCTGGCTTGTAATGAGTTAGATAGAGGTTCAAAATTTGCCTCTCAACGAAAGTTTAGCAGACTTCATCTCGGTCTTATACGAAAGACAAAATGTTAAAGAAACTAAATCTGAGGACAAGTTAGATGCAGACAGTAATGTCTACAAACAGACTAAAGAAACAATTAGAAGATTGGAGCCACATCAAGTGGAATAAAATCAACAAAGTTGTTAAGAATCTACGACAAAGAATCTTTCGTGCGAGAAAACTTGGTAACTTCAAAACTCTTCGGAGTTTACAGAAGTTAATGCAACGAAGCTACGCAAACTTACTATTATCTGTTCGGCGTATCACTCAGACCAACAAAGGAAAAGCAACGGCAGGAATTGATAAAGAAATTATCAATACCCCTGAGCAAAGAGTGATTCTGGTAAATAACTGGAGCGGCGGAAATCAAAAACCCACAAAAAGAGTTGAGATACCCAAAGCCAACGGAAAGAAACGACCGCTTGGTATTCCAACCATACGCGACAGAATCGAACAGGCAATAATAATGAATTCACTAGAACCTGAATGGGAAGCAGTGTTTGAACCTAATTCCTATGGGTTTAGGCAGGGTCGGAGCTGTCAAGATGCGATTGAGCAAATATTCAATCAAACATCAAGATGGCATGACTTCGTTCTAGAAGCTGATATTCAAGGATTTTTTGACAACATTGCCCATGAATCTATCCTGAATATTGTTAGTAACTTTCCTAAAAGAAATCTAATCGAAGGATGGTTAAAAGCTGGATTCGTACTTGGGGAAAAAATAAACCCAACAGATAAGGGCACACCACAAGGAGGGGTAATTTCACCTCTACTTGCCAACATTGGATTACATGGATTAGAAACTTACATTAAATCCACCAACCCCAAACTTGGAGTAGTACGCTATGCCGATGATTTTGTCGTCACAGCCAGAGATATAGAAAGTCTCGAAATTGCCCAAATTCAGATTAAACAATGGTTGTCAGAAAAAGGACTCGAACTCAGTGCGGAGAAAACGCTAATCACGTCAATGGAAAAGGGCTTTGATTTTCTCGGTTTTAACCACCGCCGCTATGACGGAAAACTGTTAATTAAACCTTCCAAGAAAAAAGTTCTTGACTTTTGCAAACGAATTGGGAAGGAGATTAAAACCTTAAATGGTATGGAACAAGAAAAAATCATCAAGAAGCTTAATCCAATTCTCCGAGGATTTGCTAATTACTACAAAAGTGTGGTTAGTAAAGAAACCTTTGGTTACATATCACATAGAGTGTGGCAATACCTTTGGCGTTGGGCGAAGCGGAGACACCCCAACAAAAACACAAAATGGGTAAGGAAACGTTATTTCAAAACCTTAAAAGGGAATAAATGGACGTTCGCTTGTACTATAAGCGACCGCCGAGGGAAAGAAAAGGATTTAGTCCTCTACCCAATAGCGTACACGTCTATTGAACGCCATATCAAGGTTAAGGGAGAAGCGTCACCGGACGATCCCTCACTAAAAGATTACTGGGAAAAACGTCATCAGAAATTTGGTAAGAGCTACTGGGAGAAAAACTCTCGGAATTATAAAATAGCCCAAATCCAAAATTGGAAATGTCCAATCTGTGGTGAACCATTATTCAATACTGAGGAAATAGACACCCACCACATAGTACCCGTTGCTCAAGGCGGCTTAGACGACATAAGCAATCTTCAGCATTTGCACATAGCGTGTCATAAACAGGTACATTCTAAACCCAAGTTTTCTAGCTTGAAGTAAGGCTTGAGCCGTATGAGTGCGAAAGTCTCAAGTACGGTTCTTAGGGCAGTGCGGAGGGGCGACCCTCCAATCTGACCCGACAACCCAGTTTCTGGGGGGATTCCAGGCTTTAGTAGAGTAACCCTTATGGGGCTGAGTCCGCACTTTAATCCTCTACTAATGACAACTTGATATCCATGTAAGTGCTAGTTTTATCAATCAAACGAGTGATATCCCCGCAGATAAATTAATGCGGTTACGTCCCAATCGAGTGGTATATGATGCACCACCACCTTATAGCGGCAAAGGTCGTCCCCGTTCTCATGGTGCAAAATTTAAGTTGAATGACTCAAGTACATGGTGGACACCAGATGAAACTAGCGACGTTAACGACCCAGAAATGGAACGATTCTCTATCCGTTTGTGGTCCAATCTTCATTTCCAGCAATCTAAAACTCATGGCATGAATTTGATTCAAGTTCAACGGTTAGATGAATCTGGGAATCCCAAACATAAACCTTTGTGGCTAGGGTGGGTAGGTTTGGAGATGCCTACTTTATCTTCATTTTGGCAATTGTACGGTCGCCGATTTGCCATTGATCACTGGTATCGGTTTGCTAAACAACGCTTGCATTGGACTCTACCACAACTTAGTACCCCAGAACAATGTCAAAAGTGGAGCGACCTATTACCACTGATGACTTGGGAACTTTGGTTAGCCCGTGATGTTGCGGCTGATAATCCATTACCTTGGCAGAAAAAACAGACCAATTTATCTCCTGGAAGGGTCGCTCAGTCTATGGGAGGAGTTTTCGCCGCGATTGGTACACCAGCTGAAACCCCCAAACCCCGTGGAAAGTCTCCTGGCTGGCCTACTGGGAGAATCCGCTTACGCAGAATTCGCTACCCTACAGTCAAAAAGACTACTCCTAGACCAAAGAAGGAACAACCTAAATCGGCTTAACCTCTTAATTTTTCTAGTTTGAGCTATGTAATTTGTAAACTCAGTCCTTCTGGGTCATTTTGTCATGCCTTAGTCTAAACTCCAGTCTTGACTATCAAATTCTTTATGCAGTTCCAGTGACATTTGAACATTCTGGCAAGCACTCAAAAATCGCAGCAAATTGTGAGCCTGAAAGATATAGCCAATATTTCGTCGAATTTGGACTAATTGTTGATCATTAGCTTTGTACAATTCATGTCCTAAAACTTTGAGTCTTCCCTCTTGGACAGACCGCAAGCCTCCCATCAAAGTGAGCAGGGTTGTTTTACCTGAGCCTGACTGCCCCATCAAAATAACTACTTCACTAGGATAAATTTCTAGGTTTATGTCAAATAAAATTTGTTTCTGTAATGCTCCTTGACCAAAGTAGTGATTGAGGTTTTGAATAGAAATAATAGAGTTTTGTTGTAACATTTGTTAATTAAAGTAGAAATATCTCTAACACTATTAAAAAATATCTGCTGGATCTGCTGCTCTCAATTTACGTACAGCGATCGCGCCCGAAATAGTACACATTAAAATTGTCAAACCTAGAACAAATGTAGAACGGCTAGCACTCATAAAAATTGGTAAAAAAGTTGCAGCTTTGGTTAATTCATATAAACCCAGAGAAATGCCTAAACCAGGAATATAGCCAAAAATTGCTAGAATTAGAGCTTCTTGAAAAACAACACGCAGTAAATAATTATCTGTGAACCCCATAGCCTTGAGGGTGGCGTACTCGGCTAAATGGTCATTGACATCTGTGAAAAGGATTTGATAGACAATGATTATACCAACCACAAATCCCATCCCTGTACCAAGTGCAAACATAAAGCCAATCGGTGTACTTGTACGCCAATATTCTTTTTCAAACTCGATGAATTCCTGGTAAGTAAGTAATCTGACATCTTTAGGCAGTTTAGCAACTAAATTATTCAATATTTTTTGTTTATCTACACCAGGTTTAAGAGTAATTAAGCCAATATCAATTTCTCCATCACGACGATTTTTAAACAAATGCAAGAAATTTTGGTCGCTGGTGATTACATTTCCATCTGCTGCAAAGGAAGGGCCAAGAGTAAACAAGCCAACAGTTTTTATTCTGTAGTTACTGATTTCTGTTAATACCTGTTTATCACGCTCAAATTGTGCAGCAATTGGACCGTATTCAGAACGGGAAGAACGGTCAAACAGAAAAGTATCAGGTAGTTTTAGTTTATTGAGATTTTGATTAACTTCTGGTAAGTTAAATACTGGTTTTTCAGGTTCAAAGCCGAATACAAATATGGCTCGATAATCGGCATTAACTGGATTTTTCCAATCAGCAAAATCGACATAGACAGGGCTAACAGAATTAACCCCTTCAAAGCCTGATACTTGATAGAGACGACGTGAAGAAAACTGTCTCATATAAGCAAGAGACTTAGAACGGGGACTAATCATAATCAAGTCTGCTTTTAAAGTGGTGTGGAAGCGTGCAGTACTATCATAAAGCGCACCCTCAAATCCCAACTGCATAAACATGAGAATATTGGAAAAACTAATACCCGCTATAGCCACAATCATGCGAGATTTTTCACGGGTAAGTTGTAACCAAGCTAAACGTATTTTAGACATGATGATTAGTACTATTTAAAATTTTTCTGTGTTAATTATGACTTCTACTTGTAAATTAGTTAAACTTCTAACTTGCTTGGCATCTTTTGGATTAAGACGAATTTTAACTTCAACAATTCTCCGGTCTACATCAGCAACGGGATCAGTATTAAAAGTTGCTTGTTTCTTTACTTGCAAACCAACTTGAGTGACCTTTCCATGTAGTTCTCCAGAAAAGGCTTCACTAGTAATTTTGGCTTGTTTACCGATACTTACTTGACTAACATCAGTTTCGTATACTTCAGCAACTACGTACATCTGGTCTGTTTGACCCATATCTGCAATTCCTTCGTTGCCAACAATTTCTCCAGGAAAAGTATAAATTTTTAAAATTTGACCGTCCTTGGGTGCGCGCACGTAAGTTAATTCTTGATCTGCTTGAGCTTTTTCCACAGCAGCGATCGCACTTTCTACCTCTGCTTGAGCTGCTTGCACATCAGTGGGACGAACCTCAGCGATTTGGTCTAAAGTTGCTTTCGCTTCGTTGATTTGCTGTTGCAAAGTCTCTTCTGTTTGGTTAAGAGTGGATCTAGCCTCGTTGATTTGCTGTCGTAAGGTTTCCTCGGTTTGATTTAGACTAGCCTTAGCTTCATTCAATTGCTCCCTAGCAGTTTCTAATTCCAAACGCTTGCTATCAAATTTGGAAGCCTCAACCGCACCTTCTTTGTATAACATCTGAAAGCGTCCAAATTCTGTTTGAGCATTGCTTAACTGGGCTTGTAGACGAGCAATGGTTGCTTGTTGAGTCTTTCTTTCCCCCAATAGTTGGGCTTGGAAGCGGGCAATGGTTGTTTGCTGAGTCTTTTTTTCCCCCAACAGTTGGGCTTGGAAGCGGGCAATGGTTGCTTGTTGAGCGTTAATTTCCCCAGTTTTTGCCCCAGCTTTTACTTTACCTAAATTAGCTTGAGCAACTTTTACTTGTTTTTTAGCTTGTTTTAAAGCAGCCGAAAGACGATTATAGTTGTCTAGGATGGCAATTACTTGATTGGAGGTAACTTTATCTCCCTCTTTCACTAAAAGTTTGTGAATTTTAACAGTTTCAAGAGAAGTGGAAGCAGACAGGCGAATAACTTCACCTTGTGGTTCTACGCGTCCTCTGGCACTAACGGTATTGGTAGGAGGAGTAGTTGCTAAAGAAGCTGATGAGGGATTTTTATGAGCAGGTTGGGAATGAAGAAGACTATAAATAGTAGCCGTGCTAATAACTGAGGTAGTGATACTAAGGAAGAGAATTACCCACCACTTTTTTGATTTAAGAAATGGTTGCTCCATCACTTTGGAATCAGGCATATTCATTTTACTATTGAAGGAAGATCAAGTTTGCTCGAAGAAATCGCTTAAAAATTCTTGAAAGTTAACTAGAGAAAAGCTCTAATTTTGGACACTTCTAATATTACTTTGGCTGGGGAATGAAAAGTATGAACCACCTGGCATTTGAGGAGTTCGTTTTAAATAAAAATCTTCAAAATTATTGATGACATTAGTTAATAAGTCAATGCCTTTATTATTAACTAATTTATCTAAAGTTAAAATACTGTAGTTAATATTGTCAACTTCCAATTTTTCTTGAGCAAGTATTGCTTCTGAATCAATAGAAGTATCTACAATTTCATGAATTGTTATACCAAACTTCTTATCATTTTTAAAAGCAGAGTATAAAACTGGAAACAAGCCTTTACATTCAGGTAAAAGTGCTGCGTGTACATTAATAACTGCTTTTTTGGGTATTTGGATGATTTGCTCTTTGATAATTTGGTCGAAGAAATATATCACAATTAAATCAAGATTGGCTTGCTTTAGTTCAGCAACAACATCTTTACCATTTATATTGGATGTTTTAATGTGATGAATTTGATACTTATGGCAGATTTCTGATATTGTAAAGTGCTTTCTTTTTTGTCCAGTGATATATGAAGCTAATTGAGATAGATATATCAGCCAAAAATAAAAAATAAAGTTGTAAGTTAAATAGATAACGAATTCAAAACCTGATCTGCGATAGTTAGTAATAATTTGCTGAAGTAAATTACCGTGCTTACCACTATATCTATCAGTAGTGACTACAATTGCTATTTTGTTATGATGTTCTTCAATAAAGCTTATGATAGCTTCACTTGAGGAATAACATTCTATATTAAACAGAGCAATTCTTTGCATCATTAACTCCTAATTATTAACGAAAAATTTGTTAGGTACACCAGTCCAGTAAAATTTATTAGCAAATAAATTTCATACTGTTGCCAAAACGAGCTTTTTCTTAGATGTGGCAAGTTCCACAATGTCAGATGCTCGTCTAACTCCACCTGCGCGTTGAATTGCTTCTTGTAAGCTAGATGCAGTGTTTTTGTAGGAGTCATGGTAAAGGCCTGTAAAATGGAAGCATTGGGGTAAATGCTGTCTGGGAAAATCAAATTCAGCGGCTATCTGACTGAATTGCGCTAATTTAGAATAGAAAGCGTTAAGGTGACCAGTTTTTGCGGGACAGAAAATGCCAAAATGAGTCATAACTTCAGCCTTTTTTTTGCAATATGAGAACAGAGTATTAACTTAGGCGGTTTCTGAGCAAAAATTTACCAATTCAAGCGAGGCATCCCATTTACCCATAGAAGTTTAACCGACATCGCGGTAATTTTTTTACTAAAAATCACCTTATTGAATGAGCAAAGTTTCTCCTGCTAAGTATTTATCCAAACCAGGTGAGATGCTCAAGCGTGAAGGAGGGTGAAATGCTAGTGGACGGGAAGCAGTAAATAGGTAAGCAACTTCAGGTGAACTGATAAATGCCATGCCCCCTAATAACTCCACAGCATGAGTAGTAGCACGACCTATAGCACCTTGCACTGCATAACGCACAAATAGCGCCCGTGCTAGTTGATCGCTACCTTGGTTGCTGTCGCTGACTATCATTGACTGGGCTAGCCCTTCTAATGCAGCCATCGCTCCCTCAACTTCAATGGCTAAAATTGTCCGCTCAGAAGGTGTACCTTTACCCGCTGCTATGGTTCGTTCCACTAAAGCACTAGCGATACCCAGGTAAGATGCAGAAATTAGCATTTCAAACCAAAGAAAACCCCTTGTTTGGATATAATCTAGATTTTCGGCATTGCCTGTATAGGAAATCAGCTGTTCTGGAACTTTGACATCGTGAAGAATAATTTCGTCGCTTTCTGCACCAGCCAGCACTGAATTTGTCCAGAAGGGACGACGTTCAATTCCTGGAGCATTTGTTGTCGGGATAATAACGACTGCTAATTTGCTATCGTCTCCCGATTCGCTGGGAATCGAAACACTTGCAGTGAGAAGATCCATTGATGTAGATAAGCTGCAAGGCTTTTTATTACCACTGACTGTTATACCATCAGCTGTTCGTTTGACCTGCATATTGGGAGTAAGAATGCCTGTACCTGTCCGTCCTTCCGCAAAGCCAGAAGCTACATAGAGATTTTGTTTGGCAATTGCCTCAAGTAACATCCACTCCAAGCCAGTTCCCGAACCTTGGGCGATCATCTCAACGATGGTTGCAACTGAAAAATGATGCATCGTTGTGGCGATCGCCAGCGAAGGCGCACGGCTAGAGATCGCTCTTTGAATCCGAACAGCTTCCACAGGAGTTGCTCCTAAACCCTTATACTTGGTTGGAATTAATAAACCAGTACCACCAAGTTCACGAAATATTTTTATGGCTGGATTTTGTGGCTTTTCCATTTCCAATAAAGGAATTTGTGCCAGTTTTTCATCAAGGTCTGGCAAAAACTTTGTCAGGATTGTTCGTTCTGGTTTCAGAAAATTCATTTATAAAACTCCTATTTACTGTGAAATATTTATTAGAGGCAGAAAGGGGGCTACTGTTTATAAATGTTGTATGACGGAACTAAGGCCGGATTAGGAAACAGAATATAGAAACTCTTACGAATAATCCAATTAAGTAGATATCCTGTACTTTTTATATACATATAGAGTGGTGTTTGATAGGCGCCTAGTCTAGCTTTGAATGTGTCTGCTGTTTGACCAAAATCAATTTTTGCTACATTCTGTTTCAACGCTTCATCTAGAGCAGCATACATTAAATTGAAATACAGGTCTGATTGTGCATTTAGACTGTAATCTAACCCACAAAATAGGTAATGAACACTTGATTTTGTACAAAGAGAACAATTAAATGCCACTATCTTTTCATTTTGATAAACAAGAGTGAAAAGTAATTGTCCAGCGAAATTGATTGCTAATTCTCGGAAGAAACTTATAGGCAGAGTTTCCAGTTGATTTTCCGATTTTTGAACAACTGCTTCATATAGTTGATGTATTTCTGGAGTATAGATTTGCAAAATCTTTTCTGTATCTTTCAACTGAACAATGCGAAGACCAGCTTTTTCAAATTTGCGTTTTGACCTTTTAATATCATTGCGATAGTGGGACTTTAACGCAGCACAGTATTCGGAAAAATTAGCAAACTTTGCTTTAAAGCTATGCATAGGTAAACTTTCAGCTTTGAGATAATCAAGCTTTAGCAGTGGATCTAATTGATTGCATTCTTGAGAGTTGAATTCTTTGTAAATAGTCAGCTTGGTTTTTTCTTTAGCTGCAATAGTATTCATAATACCATCAAGCAATTTGATAATGAACTGCTGATTAGCATTTTTCTCAAAAATTAAATGGTTCTTACCAATAGAAATAGGTAAACCACAAAAAAGAACATTTAAATATAAAAACGACGGCAGTAATTGTCTGACATGAGTAATAAATTCTTTAATACCTTTACTGGCAACAACTCCTAAGTCAGTTTTAAATGTAGATAGACTAGTACAAGCGGAAGGGTTGCCATTTTGGTCATAAAAAATTATATACCAGAATTTGCTAAAGTTCATCATAGTTTTTTCAATTGTCACTAAGAATCTAATATCCATATAAATATTAGAATCACTTGTTTGACAAACTTGCTTCCAATCATTTAAATCAACGTCAAGAATTGAGTTGTACAGTTTATAAGAGTAAGTACTATCACTTTTAATTAAGCAGTCAAGAGCTTTCGTCATTTGTTTATACCATCTCCACAACAGGAATATATTCAAGCTAAACCAGAACTATTTTTCTGTTTTGATAGTTGCAGATTGGTTCTGTAACTATCAAAACAAGGTGGTGGTTCCTATTTATTCAACTTATGCAACTGCAAGTTTGTCAGGTGCTTGTGTTTCTAATGAAGAAACTTTAACTGGTAAAAATTCCACTTCTTCACCAAATAAACCCCTAATAATTGCTGTGATATTTTCCTGGAGTGCTTGTATGGCAATGGGGTCAAGAATTTGACTTAAAGAGGGAATACCCATGTCAAACTCAGCTAAAAACAATATTAGGCAACCATCTTTTTGATTTTGAGCTTTCCACTGTCCGCAGAAGTGTTCTACATCACCTTCAATCTGATTGAAGCTAATTGTATAATTTGAGGGATCAAATAAATCTTCTTCTGTCCAAGACATCACACCGCCACGAAAGTCAACTTCCCAAGTAGAAACAGTCCGTCGGTCAGATAGTACTTGGTTGGTGATGCTGTGTACAGCTTGACTGTTGTTTGGGTATGAATCGAAGTCGCAGAGAATTGGATAAATTTCTTCAGCACTGCGATGGTGAATTTTAGCAACAATTTCTAAGTATTGCATTAGTAAAATCTCCTTTATGAATTAACAACGTTTAAAGATGGGTTACGTTTAGACAGTGCGATTGCACTGTCTGAAATTGCAGTTAGCAGCCAATCAATATCTGACTCATTCAGAGTTGCTGGTGGTGTCAATCTGACAACGCGGTGAGCATTAAGTGAATAAGAGACCAGCACATTTCTGTGCATGAGTTCAAACATGAAGTCACCAGCCAAATAATCAGCTTCAAATTCAATGCCAATTAACAGTCCAATACCGCGAACTTCTCGAACTAGATGAGGACACATTTCGCCAACAATTTTCTGCACTTCAACAAATAATTTTTCACCTAGTTCTTTGGCTCTGGATACAATATTCTCGTTTTTAATTACGTTAATTGCTGCTCGTGCGGCAACTGTGGCCAGAGGATTACCTGCAAAAGTCGAAGTGTGCAATAGCGGATCTTGATTAAGCCTTTCATAAGCTTGGGCAGAAGCAACAGCAGCGCTGACAGGTATAACTCCTCCACTTAAAGCCTTCCCCACCAGCAAAACATCAGGAACTACCTGTTCTCTGTCTGCTCCCCACCAGGTTCCCAACCGTGCGAGTCCCGTTTGAATTTCATCCAGAATCAAAAATGCTCCATAGTGGCGGCAGAGTCTTTCGACATCTCGCAAGTAGCCTTCATAGGGAATGATAACACCACCTTCTGCTTGGACAGGTTCTAAAATAACGCAGCATTCATGACCGTTATTAGAAAGTACATTTTCTAGGGCTTTTGGATCTGCAAAGGGGATAAATTCGACTTCTGGAAGCAGAGGCTGGAAAGGCAAGCGAAAGGCTGCACGACTAGTGACACTTAACGCTCCCAATGTCTTACCGTGAAAGCCCCCTTGCATTGCAATTAGCTTGCGTTTGCCAGATAGACGCGCTAGCTTGAGACCGACTTCTGTCGCTTCCGCACCAGAGTTACCGAAATATACATAATCTAAACCCTTGGGGGTAACTGAGGCTAGAGTTTCCGCCGCCGAAGCTTGTTCGGCATTTAAAAGCGCACGAGTTGATAATGGATGACATTCCAGTTGTGCTTTCACAGCCTCGATGACTGTGGGATGACAGTGACCGATAGTGAAGACACCATAACCACCACAAGCCAGATACTTTTGTCCGCGTTCATCAAAAACGTAGTTTCCAGAAGAACGAACCTCAACATGAGTACCCATCAATTCCGCCAGCTTGGCGAGTGATTTATTGACGTGTTGCTTTTGCTCTTGGATTACCATCTGTCTAAACTTAGCTGCTTGATGTGAATCTAGGTATGTTTCTACACTTCCAAGTATTTGTTGGCTTTCTTTCATTTCACTTCAATTTCTAAATAGATTAATTAACTTGAAGATGTGGTTTAACTTGCGTTTTGTGGCTCTGATTTTGATGTTCTAGTAATGCCATTTCTACTAAAGGCATTGCCTTACCGTAGCGAAACCAAGGAATACCAAGCCAAAGATGATGGACAATATGATAGTTTTGATTCAGCATCAATATCTGCAATAGTTGACCCTTAAATATGCGTGTATTTTCCAAAGAATGCTGGGACTCTTGAGGAAAATGCACAGCCCATGCAACCGTCAGTTCAATTAATGCTCCAGCCACAAGCAGTGGGATAACCCATAACCAGAGAGCATCTTGCAGATGTCCTATCCAAGCCGCACCAATGACCACAAACAACTGCAACCCCACCGTTATTAAATGTTCAATTAATTGCGGACGTTTATTAGACCACAAACGGCGATTAATCATGAAAGAGTTGTCGTGTGTAAGACGCACCAATGTCCAGAGAGGTAACAACCAGCGCGGTTTTCTACCAATAACGTAGTCTGGGTCGTATTCTGGATGATTTGTAAACGCATGGTGCTGGGGGTGCAAGATACGGAACAAGGGGAATGTTGTACCCTCTAGAGCTGCTGCGATGCGCCCAACCCAGTTGTTAACCGTGCGATTAGGATGCACTAAGCGGTGTACCGCTTCGTGATTAACTGTGTACAAAGCGTACAAGCATAACAAGTTAATTACTGCTGAGGCTTGAAGAGGCAAATATCCCAAAAGATAGGCAATAATTGATGCTGAAAAGATGTTAATAGTAGCGAAAAATAGTAACAGGGTGAGATTACCAAAAGTGCTATTTGGTATTTGCATTAAAGAGTGGTCAATCTCACGCAACTTCTGATTCACTAACTTACTTTCCACGTATACCTCACTAACTAAATGTACTGTAATGAGAACAAGAGCAGAAAACTCTTGCTCTTAGGAATTACAACTGTCTATGCAAACACTGATGTCAGAGATTGACCTTGCAGATGCTGGCGAATTCGAGATTTCTTTTTGTCGTTGACTTGTAAATAGTCATTCTCCAAAAACCATTCGATTGCCTTAATTGCAGCTTGTTGAACACTGCTTTTAGGTTCAAACCCCAACTCATTTTTAGCTTTGCTGGTGTCGAGGTAATAGTAAAGGCTGGAGAACTTGACCATCGGTGCGGTATAAAGCGGATGTTGGTTGGTGATGTGGTCAGAAATAAATTCCAGAATTTGAGCTAGCTTTACAGCACCTGCCTGGGGTAGTTTCAGTTTGGGGGCTGGAACTCCAGAAATTGCTTCTAAAGCTGAGAACAAATCAATGACAGAAAGGTTTTCATGCCCTAAAATATAGCGATCGCCTACTTTCCCTTTCTTAGCTGCTAGGATGTGACCATAAGCAACATCATCAACATCGATAAAGTTAGCACCGCCATCAATGTATCCTGGTATCCGACAGGCCAGAAAGTCTAGAATCAGCTTGCCAACGGGATTTGGCTTGATATCTCTTGCGCCTAACGGTGCAGAAGGCATCACAACAACAATTGGTAATCCTTGCGCTGCAAATCGATAAGCTTCAAACTCCGCAGAATATTTTGATTGCTCGTACTCCATCGACATATCCCACAAATTGAAATTGTGATTTTCTGTGGTGGGGGTGTCCTTTCCGTAACTACCAATTGTAGAGATGGTGCTGGTGTAAATTACTTTCTCTACATCCTGTTTCAGTGCAGCAGAAAAAACATTTTTTGATCCCTCAACATTAACCCAGTCAAACAGGTGGCGGTCTTTACGAGGAACCCAAAAAGCTACCATTGCAGCACCGTGATAAACAGAATTGCAGCTCTGCATTGCTTGTGCTACCGAATCATAATCAGTAATATCCCCGTAGGCAATTTCAATATCCAGCTTCTCCAAATTTCTCAGATCCGAACCCTTTCTGACTAATGCTTTGACTTGTTGACCATCTTCTTGAAGTTGACGAACAATCGCAGAGCCTACAAAACCTGTAGCACCAGTGACTAAAGCTTTCATGATTTATTTCTCCGAATATTGAGTTAGAAAAGTGAAAAAACTATTGTTCTTAGTGACCGAAAGGACAGCCAGACTTTTTGCCAGATGCAAACTGTTGCCAGGGATCTGGCTGCGAAAAGAAGTTGGGCTTTAGCTCAACATTTTCATAGTTGCGGTGGAAAACTGGAGTCGTCGAGCCGGATATGGGAGGTACAATCCATCCCCAGTCGGCGTAGGTAGTTCTTCCCGCAAGTGCTTCGCTCTTTTCAAATTGCACAAAGCGACGAGTTTCACTGTGGTGGTCAACCATAGTCACGCCAGCACATCGAAACGAGTATAGAACCGCAACATTTAACTCAACTATGGCGCGGTCTCGCCATAAGGTATGGTCGTAGCGAGTATCTAGACCCATTCGCTTGGACACAATGGGCAATAAATTGTAGCGGTTCTCGTCAGCAAAGTTGCGAGCAGCTACTTCCGTACCCATGTACCAGCCATTAAAGGGCGCGGCTGTGTACTGAACTCCGCCAACCTCCAACATCATGTTGCAAATTGCTGGTAACGCGTGCCATTTGAGACCAAGTTCTGCAAACCAAGAGTAGTCAGGATGCTGGATTGGCACTTCTAGCACTGCATCATGGGGTAACTCAAACAGCTTTGGACGCTGATTTGGCATTTGAATCACGATCGGCAGGATGTCAAAGGGAGTACCTTCGCTTCCTTTCCAGCCCATTCGCTGTACAAGTTCTGTAAACTTGACATACCTCGGGTCGCCCACAACCGAACCATCCGTTTGCCGATATCCTGCGTAGCGAACGATTTGCTCATTCCAAATACGGATTCCAGCTTGGCCTGGTTCTTGTGGTGCAAAGATGGTAGCAAGGGATTTGATGCGACCGCCGTTAGTAGATAACCGCAGATGTTCAACCATAGCCTCGAATACTTCTTCGGCTTGATTCAAGCTGCGGCGATCGCGAACTTCTAGTGAGTTCCAGTAGCTACGCCCCACGCACCGAGTACTGTTGCGCCATGCCAATTTTGCTCCGTAAGCTAGTTCATCAAAGCTTTGCCAATAAGTTCCAGTTTGTTCTACCTGGTTTTCTATTTCCGCAAATCGATTTAAGTAGGATTCATGAATTACTTGTTCCTCTTGCAACAATCCTAGAAATGCTTTGGCATCAGATAAAATGGTGTTATACGTATTCAAACCGTGTTGCAAGGCTAGGTTTTTGATTAGCATACTCTGTCAACATTCACCTTTAGCAAGTTGGACACGGTCTTTCTTAGCTTTTGTACCAGAGCAGACTTTTGTTTGATTAGCCCAGTATTCGAGGCTATGGGTTAAAGCCGTTTCCAAATTGGGCAGTGGTGCTATACCAAAGCCAGTTTCCATTTCTGGTAATGAGGTGGGGAAAGGTTCATCATTACACAAATAGGGCGCGACTTGAGCAAACCAGTCAAAACCTTTTCTAACGGATTTTGGTAACTCTGACATAAAGGCAGGACGGATCAAACGATCTACAATGTCAGGGCTGACCATGCGTGGTATATTAACCTCTATACCTCGCGTTTTGCCAAATTCTGCAAGTAAATCTACTATCTGGCGTACTGTCAAGGCTCTATTTCCAGAGGTGATCCAATATTCGCTTGCCATGCAGTCATGCTCAATTATTGCTGCAACGGCGTTAGCAACAACGTCTTGAGAAATAAAATCTATATATGCGTGCGGTAGCATTGGCAAAATGGGCAAAAAACCTCTAAAAAGCGAATTTATGATGTTATAAATGCCCTGAAAACGTGCAATTTCACCTGATGTAGAATTGCCAATCACAATGGAGGGACGAATAATTGCATGTGGGAGTCCACTCTCTCTAACTAACCGTTCTCCTTCTCGTTTTGAGATAGTGTATGTATGCTCTGATGGCGCATCTTTGCGTTGCTGAGGACGGACAAAAGCTGTGCTGATATAGTAAAAGGGAACCTGTGCGATCGCTGCCAATTCCAGCATATTTTCCAAGCCGCGTACATTTGTGCTATGAATCAATTCATCTGATTCACCAAAATCAGTTACCGCAGCTGAATGGACAATACAATCAATGCACTTTGCTATATCTTTTAGCTGTGTCTGACTAAGACCAAGCTGAGGCAATGAAATGTCACAAGGAATGGTAGTGACACCTGAATTTGTGATTGGCTTCCTGTAGGTTAGACAAATAATTGAATGTGCATTCATTCGAGCTAATAAAGCTTGACCAACTACTCCTGATGCACCAGTCAGCAGGATTGTTTTCTTGTGAGAAAACGGATTTATGTACATTATTTTACCCTTTGAATAAAAGTGAATATGCAGTTAAATGTTGTTCATCTCAATAAACATCTCCGAAAAAGAATCTGAAACCCTTAACCTGTCTAGCTGAAAACCTAATTTCCGGAGAGGTCTAATGGTTAAAAACACTAAATAATAGCTATTTAGACAAGTAGTTGACTACTTGTTTTCCTCGGTTTAAATTCACTGGCAAAGCAGGATTATTATTTGATAAGGATAGATTTTGGTTGATATCCTGCATCTGCTGCAACAGAAAATTTACTTCAGTCTCAAGCTGGCAAAACTTTAATTGTTGCTCCAATAGACATCTCCGGTAATTAAATGTGCGTGGTTTGAAACCCTTGTAGAGACGTTCTATAGAACGTCTCTACATTCATTTTCGGAGAGGTCTAATGGATATAAAAATTTTTTGGGCTCCATAAATGTGAAATAACAAGAATACGAGGAAGATTTTTTTGCTCTTTGTTACTCCAAAAATTATTGCAGACATTTTTTATTTCATCTTGTTTCACTTGCACTTATACTTTTAGATTTCTTGTTAATTCTCTACAGTACTTATCAGTGGGATTTCGGAAAAATACAGAGAGTTTTTGCTCGCCTCCTTATTTAATTTTCTAGACAATAGATAGACTAGATCACAAATTTTCGGAAAATGACGCAATAATAAGGGTTTCAGGCATCGTAAATTGGAGGAAGCAGCCTTTGTTTAAAGGCGTCACTAATTTATAATATCAGTCTGCATTGGCCAATAACTTTGGTATTGGAAAGATGAAACTACCCCAACATAACCCGCAATCAAAAGCAAAGCAGAAACAAAAAAAGGTAAAGCTGTAACTAACCATCGAATATTTTTCTGTCCTGGCTTAAAGAAGATGATTGGTAATCCACCAATCAATAGGAAATTGCAGATATACAGAAAAAAGACACTATCATTCATAGTATATTTATCTCCTTCACATACTTGTTTAATTAAGTGAGAACACAGAATAATCTTATTTGGTTATAGTGTGTCATTTTCATGGTTTCAACTTCCCGAAATATGTCATTCCCAGATAACCAGTGCTGATAAAACCAGATGTCCATATTGTCACCGCTTGTCCTAGAGTGCTGTAATGAGCAATATCTATACCTGCTCCGCCTAGGAAAATATCCTTGCCAACATTACCAATAAAGTTGTCATTATTCGCAGTTCTTATATGGATGTCATTGCCAGTGGTACTTATTATTTTTGCCATGATTTTTTCTCCAAATCCTACAAATTGGACGTTACTGGGGGTCATCGTGCCATTGAAAATTAAGCTACTCCTATATTTCTTACTTTATTAAGAGTATAAATTACTCAAATCAGAATGTCAACATATAATATATAAGAAAAGTATAAAAATTTTATAAGGAGAACGAAAATTTTCGGGGGAGCCGGGGTACATAATGCGGTAGGATGACATTATGCTCGACTCTAACTAACCAACCTGTAATCTACCAGTTACAGCAGTTTGAGGGCAAACCCGCCACAAGAATAAATCTCAGAATGATTTCTGGCACTGGTTTTCATCATGTTCTTTTGTGGCACGGTTGATTGCGATTTGCTGTAAAAATAGTGTTGCTGGGTATCAATCCCATAATATGGTGGCGCATAGTTGTCAGAAGCGACAGCACGACTGAATGATGTATAAATATAGATAAATAAGAATCTAACTTATAAATGTGAGTTATTTACTATGTCGATGGACCAATATTTTCAAGAATTTTTGCAAGTTGAAGCGGATAAGCACAACCTTTCCAAGGCAGAAAGGGAAGTGTTGGTTTTGGCTTTAGAAGGTAACGATATTGCAGGAATCGCAGCGCAGCTTCAAGTCAAAGATTCAGCTATCCGCCAGCGATTAAGTGCAGTGTATCAAAAGTTTCAGATTAACGGAAAAGGACCAGTCAAGTTTGCCAAGCTCCGGCAGTTTTTACTCTCACAATATCAAAAACACCAAGCTCAAAATACTGCCAGTATGTCTTCTCCCTCGGTCAACTTCGGTGAAGATCACATCTATGCACGCCAAGATTGGGACGAAGCACCAGATGTTACTATTTTCTACGGACGTATTGAAGAACTGGCTACTTTAAAGCAATGGATTGTCAAAGACAAGTGCCGACTAGTAGTAATCCTGAGTATCATGGGTGGTATTGGCAAAAATACTCTGTCAGCGCAGTTGGCTAAACAAATCCAGAATGAGTTTGAGTGCGTCATTTGGCGATCGCTCCACTATGCTCCACCCATCCAAGAATTATTAACTGACCTGCTCCACTCCCTGTTGCACCAAGAAGAAACCAACATACCAAAAGATATCGGTGGGCAAATCTCTTTACTGATTGAGTATCTATCCCAACACCGCTGTCTATTGGTACTAAATGATCTAGAGACTGTTCTGCCAACTAGCCAATTAGCTCAATATTATCCACAGGAATATGAGGGATATCGAGAGTTATTAAGACGCTTAGGGGAATCAAGTCATAATAGCTGCTTAGTGCTGACCAGTCGGGAAAAACCAACAGAAATTGCTGACTTAGCTGGAGAAACACTAGCTGTGAGGGAATTGTATTTGAGAGGCTTGCATCCAGATGATGCTAAAACTTTTATTTTGCCAATCAAAAATTTTGCAGTTTCTGACCAAAATTTATTAGAATTAATTGAATTATATGAAGGTAATCCTTTAGCTTTAGAAATAGTCGTCAAAACTATTAACAAAACATTTAAAGGTGACTTTAATAATTTTTCAAAGCACAACTTATCATTGATAAATAATATTATCAATGAATTTTTAGAATCTTTTGAAAACATTTATGAGTTAGAAAAAAATATTATTTACTCGTTAGCGGTAAACAACCAGGCAGTATCTCTTGCCGATTTACAAGCAAGTCTAGTCTTTGCAGTAGATTTATCGGAATTACATACATCGTTGAATGTACTCTTACAGCAATTACTTATTGTTGAACAAGATAATACAAGAGTCGCTAAATTTACTTTAAGCAATAGAGTAAAAAAATACATTACTAATCAATTTATTGCTAAGTCTTTAAACCAGATAGGTCATCAAAAATACCTGGAAGGTGATTTTATTAGCGCCAAGTGTTCTTTAGTGTGGTCACTCAGATTTAATTCGGATGTTGCAGCCGCACATTATAACTTGGGGTCAACTTATGAAAAGCTACAAGAGTTGGATCGTGCGTGTTTCCACTACGAAATGGCTAAACAGTATAAAGCTCGTGCTGCTGATGCAGCTATCAATAATTTAGCACGATTAGAAATTATCAATGGAAATAGTGCCATTGCTATTGACTTGCTTTTACAAATTTTAGATCGTGTACAGGATACTTTAGTGAAATATGCCTTGCACAAAAACCTTGGCTGGGCATATCTCCAACAAAATGAATACACTTATGCTCAAAATCACCTTGGTAAGGCAATTGAATTAGATAGTTCCCGTCCTGATGCCTATTATTTATTGGCACAGGTACAGGAAGCTTTAGGAGATAAAAAAAGTGCTTTGATTGTATGGGAAAAAGGTCTCAAAAATGACTCCAGAAACAAAAAACAAAAAAAAGCACCTTGGAGAGTTCCTGAATTAGATGTTTGGCAATCTCAAGCATATCAGCACCTCAGTTCAATACTGTAGCCAAAAAAAGCTGGTAAACTTCTACGCTCCTTACGCAATAAAGCTCATCAATGGTGGTATTTTTTAGACCACCCGCACATACCCCCTGATAATAATTTAGCCGAGCGAACGTTACGTTTAGCCTGTACTAACTACGAAAAGTCAGTGGCGGTTCTCGTACTAGGTCGCGGTTTCAAGATACTGCCAATTTATTGACAGTTATTCAAACTTGTCGTCGTCAGGGACGTTCCGTGATTGAGTTTTTTGATTCCTACGGAGCGCTTCGCTATCAAGCCATTAAAGCTACGGTTAATCCTAATGTGCAGACCCCAGATTTAATCCCTCAAATTTAGACCTGAATCTTTACGGATTTTGTTATTTTCATTCTCCCTAGTTAGGCTTTGTGCTAGTAGTTGGATAATGTAAAGTTTATCGTTGGGGGAAAGTTGAAGAAGTTGTTGTTCAAGTTCTGAAATAACCATATTTTTATTTAGGTATCGGATAATTTATTTTTAGCATATCTTCATATATACAGCGGTTTCTGCTCTTATGAGGTACAGTAGCAGAAATTAACAAACCTATTGATTCAATATCGAGGATTAATTAAGTGTACCTCATAACATCGGGAAGTGCTGTAAATAGTATAACATCTCTGCAATTTGTTTTGGAGTAGCACGAACTCTGATAATTTATATTAAGTAAATCATTTATTTTCAAATATTAATTACCCCGATATTATTATATAATAACATTGTCTTGGATTTATGTAATTACTATAATTATGTTATAATTACCAAATATAAGTTAGATCAGGGTTTATGGATAGAAGTCATTACGATAAGTTAAGCGGTGAACAGAAATTAGCATTTTTAGAAAGTGCTATGGAACATTTAACCATAGATGAAAAAGCCAAATTGGTTAAGAAATTATTACCTGTCAAAGATGATAATAGTGATAATAGTTTTACAGTAACAATGGGAAATTCCAAAGTTCATGCTAATACTGTTTACCAATTCAACCTTAACAGTAAAGATGAAATTGCAGATTTATGGGAGGCGATAACTGACAAAATCAGAAATAATCCTGACAATAAGGTTGATTAAGATATGTCAGAAACCCAGAGTCAAAATAAATCACGTCATGCAGCAGCAGATGAGGAATGCTGCGATGAAATGGCAGAAAAGTACGGTTGGAAACTTGTTGATGTCGAAGAAACTGGTAACGAGATTTTGCCAGTAGACTGTGTATTTGACGGTGAAACAGAGTTTCCCAAATCATATTACGATACAGAGGAAAAAGACGATGCGTAGATGGATTATTTTCCGGGCTGATAAACGTCAACCAGGTTGGCAACATAGAAAATATGCTCACACTGGTTCATTAACCAAAACCCTAGCAGAACACTATGATTGCTCAGATGCACCAATACCCGAAGTTGGTTATCGTCCACCAGAGTTTATTAAAGTTGAACAGTTTGTTGACCCCGAATATCCAGAAGCTAAAACCCATCATCGTTTAAGTGATTGGGAAGTAACCAATGTTGAAACCTATACTCCTGATATTTCCGGTATGGGATTCGATATGATAGTGATTTGTTATTGTAAATACTCGCCTATTAATGCACCACTTCAATTAATGCCAGAACGACAGATGCCAGTAAAGCAAACAGCAAATGTTTAAGATTCAGAACTTCCAGGTATTTGCTTGGAAGTTTTTTTTATGGGCAACAACAATAGACAGGGATTTTCTCAGTAGTTTAGTTGAGGATAATTATAATTAATCCCACATCTAAAAATTATTTGCTTTAATCATTTTATATTATTTAATACGCATCACAAAATTAAGAAATCCTAGTTACTAAATTTACTAGATTCTTGTTGTAGAATTACCCAAGAAAATTCTTAGAGAAAATTTATTATTTATGAGTTTTCTTAGAGTTTTTACTGAGTGTTATAAACTCCCTGATATTTTGTACACTGTTACCGTTGTGGATCATATTTGCAACTGCGGTAACTATTTTTGTGGCAACTCCCAAAGAGCGGTTTTTCCATTGACCATCAATTGGTAGAGTCGAAGGCGGGTGTATTCAAAGAAGCATTACAAGCTTTGGTGAATGAAATTGGAATTGAAATTCGCATTGCTCACTATCCTCCTTATACATCTAAGTACAATCCGATTGAGCATCGGCTGTTTCCACATCTAAGTCGGGCTTGTAAAGGTGTTATTTTCGACAGTGTTAACACTGTTGCTAAACTGATGGCAAAAGCTACTACTCAGAAAGGGTTACAGGTTTTTACGACCATCATTGATAAAGCCTACGAAACCGGTAAGAAAGTTGCTGAGGGTTTTAAAGAAACATAGATAGATTTTCGCATATCAGCTTTAGCTGTGCAGCGGCTTTTTGAATTGGGTTCTCAAAACTGGTAATGCGTTGATGTAATAGCGGTAAAGCCCAACTTCCAGACATCTCTGGGATGACGGCAATTGTGCTGTAACCTTGTCCCAAGGTTACGGGTTTTGCTCCTGACATTGGTTGTTCTTGATGCTCATAGGTTCTATCCTTTAACGTCGGTGCATCTATTCTTGTCCAAGCTGTATGATCTCCCGCTAAGATTATTCTTTCTGTGGGATTGAGTTGTTCTATATACAATTTCATTAATTCTGTTCTTGGGGGATTGCCATCCTCTATTGCCTCATATACACTTGACCACTTTCTTCTAAACACTGGCGATAATGCTAATTCTACGAAGGCATAAATACTCCGGGTGATTAATGCTGCATCCATCAAGTCAAATAAGGCATCTTTGGCTTTGCCCAAAATATTGTATACACTTGTGCGAAATTGTCTTAGCTGTTCTAATGGCATTGTCAATCTGATAACTTTTTTACATTTATCAGCATTGAACATTCTGCGGTCAGTTTTACATCACTGACCGCTTTTTTTCCGCCAATTCTTTATTCTCTATAATCGGTAGTCTTTTTAACTCATTGTTTCTCAGTAATTTTAACTTATATTTCTGTTTTTAGTCTAAACTCCAGAACTAACAGCAGAAGAGATAAAAATTATAGAAGGATAAACACGAAAAATCTCAGATCCCCCGACTTCTTTAAGAAGTCGGGGATCTAAAAAGAAGATAAAGCTAATCAAATTAAAATACCAATAAAATAAGGGTGGGCTATTTGTCCACCCTCATTAGTTTTAAATGCTCTATACAATTTACACTAAACCACCAGCAGCTTGAAAACGAGCGCGAGCGCGTTTAAATGCCTGTGTTGCTTGGAATTGTGCTTTTCGGTCATCTGCGCTAACTTGATTTAAGCCAGATTGTGCTGTATTAAAAGCAGTGCGGGCTTCTTCAAGGTTAATTTTGTCGCCACGTTCAGCACTATTGACTAGAATTGTGACTTCATCTTGATCAACTTCAGCAAAACCGCCTAAAAGAGCGATCGCTTGCCAACTAGCATTTTTACTAGCTCGGACACGCATTACGCCTGTATCCAAGGCTGTCAGCATGGGAGCGTGTCCACTGAGAATACCTAACTGACCAGTAGTGCTAGGTAAAATTACTTCGTCAGCTTCAGCATCCCAAACAGTTTTGTCTGGGGAAATTACACGAACAGTTAATGTCATTTGTCAGTTGTCCTTTGTCATTTGCCTTTTGTCAGTTGTCAGTTGTCAGTTGTCAGTTGCATAAAAAACCACTGACTACTGACTAATGACTAATGACTAACCCTTGAGCTTTTCAGCTTTAGCTTTAGCTTCGGCAATATCGCCTACCAAGTAGAAAGCTTGCTCCGGTAAAGCATCCAATTCACCAGAAAGAATTTGTTGGAATCCCTTAATGGTGTCTTCCAACTTCACATACTTACCAGGAGAACCGGTAAATACTTCAGCTACAAAGAAAGGCTGAGACAAGAACCGTTCAACTTTCCGCGCCCTTGCCACAATTAAACGATCTTCTTCAGACAATTCATCTAAACCCAAAATGGCGATGATGTCTTGAAGTTCTTTGTAACGTTGCAGGGTGGATTGTACAGCCCGTGCAGTATCGTAGTGATCACTACCAACGATGTTGGGTTGCAACATGGTGGAAGTAGAACCCAAAGGATCAACCGCAGGATAGATACCTTTAGAAGCCAAACCACGAGACAATACTGTTGTACCGTCTAAGTGAGCAAATGTGGTTGCAGGTGCGGGGTCGGTCAAGTCATCGGCAGGTACATATACAGCTTGAATAGAAGTAATAGAACCTTCGGTGGTGGAGGTAATCCGTTCTTGTAAAGCACCCACGTCAGTACCCAAAGTAGGCTGATATCCTACCGCAGAAGGCATCCGACCCAAGAGCGCGGATACTTCAGAACCAGCTTGGACGAACCGGAAAATGTTATCAACAAATAGTAATACGTCTTGCTTGTTGACATCGCGGAAATACTCAGCCATTGTCAAACCAGACAAACCAACCCGCATTCTGGCTCCGGGTGGCTCGTTCATTTGACCATAAACTAGAGCAATTTTGGATTCGTTGAGGTTATCTTTGTTGATAACTCCAGATTCCATCATTTCGTTGTAGAGGTCATTTCCTTCGCGTGTGCGTTCACCCACACCCGCAAATACAGACACACCACCATGCTGGGTAGCGATGTTGTTGATCAACTCCATCATGATCACGGTTTTACCAACACCAGCACCGCCGAACAGACCGATTTTACCACCGCGTTTGTAGGGAGTTAACAAGTCAACAACTTTAATCCCAGTTTCAAACACAGAAGGTTTGGTTTCCAAATCTGTGAATTTGGGAGCGTCACGGTGAATAGGTAGATATGCTTCGGCGTTTACGGGACCTTGCTGATCTACAGGTTCGCCTAAAACGTTGAAAATCCGTCCCAAGGTGGCTTTACCAACGGGGACGCTGATAGGAGATCCAGTATCAACTACTTCTAAACCACGAACTAAACCGTCGGTGGTACTCATAGCAACTGCGCGGACTTGGTTGTCGCCTAGAAGTTGCTGTACTTCAACGGTCAAGCTGATGTTTTGTCCAGCCTCATTTGTACCTGTGATGGTTAAAGCGTTGTAGATTTGGGGTAATTTACCGCCGGGGAATTTAACGTCTACAACCGGACCAATTACTTGGGTAATGTAACCAATGTTTGTTTTTTCTGCGGTGGTGACCATGCTGCGCCTAAATGAATGAAGCTATTTTTCACAAGTGGGTTCGTTTAAAACCCCAGATCAAGCGATATCATCTTTTAGGTTAGCACTTAACGACTCCACCTTTGCCTTAAATTCATTATTAAGAAGAGATCCCCGATTTTGTGAAAATCCTGGAACTGCAAAATAAATTACTTCCACAAAAAACCGCAAAAAGAGAGTATTGGGGATTGACAACGGATTTTATATTTGTTATCATGGAGTTGATAAGGAAGATATATCAAACAAATATAAATAACCCGGTAGGGGTTTAGCACTGCTGAACTCTCATATTATAAGGGTTTCAAGAATGTCAAGAAAGATATGGGTAAGGCATAGTGCGGGGAGAGGTTTGGAGAGGGGTCAAATTCTTTTCGTCAGTCTCCCCACTTCAAAACCCCTAAAATCCGGTTTTAGCTTAACCGACAGAAGCCCCACGACTGACCCGAAGGGCAGCGTGGGATGAATGGCGCGTGAATTAACGACAGTTTTTCAACCTATCTTCCGCACCCTCAACTGTCACAATCGGTTTTTACTGTTTTTTATGATGAAATGAGGATGTATTATATACAGAATCTCAATGAATTAACGGATACATGATGCCGACAAGGCATAATTTATATCCAGAAATCAAGAGAAAATCAAGTGATAATACTATGTGACACCCCAGGGTGCGGAATGTGGGTTTCAACCAAAGCGACAGCAAGGGAGAAAAACATGGAGGCAATTCACAAATCTTGTGTTATAGTGTTTTATAGTGTTTTATAGTAAATTTCTTTCACTCTAATATGTTAAAAGTTGTCAAAATCAGATTATATCCAGATGCCCAGCAGCAGCAGTCATTAGCACAAGCTTTTGGCAGTTGTCGTTGGTTATGGAACTATTTTTTGAATTTGATGAATGAAACATATAAAGAAACGGGTAAAGGACTGTCTGGATACGAAGTCAAAAAGATAATTCCTCAGCTAAAGAAAGAACATGAGAAGAACTTAAAAATAAAACAACAGCAATTATCCAGAAAACAAAAAGGCTCTAATAACCGCAATAAAACTAGAAAGAAAGTTGCTAGAGTCCATAGAA
>NZ_LJOU01000170.1:0-6504 GCF_001672085.1 Anabaena sp. AL93
CCTACATCCCCTACATCTCCTACCCCCCTAACCCCCCCTACTTGCCTTCACCCGTCATTTTCGGGTTAACAGACTACTAGCTTGTGAGCAGATGTCGCCGCAGATGATCTAAGGCTGTATTTGCACTTACATAACGAATTAAAGACCGTCCCCGAATTGTTCCGAAGCGATGTTCAAAACTGATTACTTCATTACCAGGACCAGCTAAACCAATATAGACTAAACCCACTGGTTTGGTTTGGGTTCCCCCGGTTGGTCCAGCAATGCCTGTAATACTTAATCCCCAAGTGGTTGAAAGCCGATTTTTAACGCCAATAGCCATTTGTTCAGCTACTGTCGCACTTACTGCCCCAAATTCCTCTAAATCCTCTGGGTTGACTCCTAATAGTCCAACTTTGACAGAATTATCGTAGGCAATTACCCCACCCCAAAAGTAATCAGAACTACCAGAAATTTCCGTTAACATTTGCCCCAGTCCCCCACCGGTGCAAGATTCGGCTACAGATAGGGTTTCTCCCGCAGACTTTAATAAATTACCAACGACAGCAGCAAGGGTGTCATTGTCAATGCCATAATAATCTAAGCCAGCAATTTCTATTAGTTGTTTTTCAATGGGTGCAATTAAAGCTTCTGCGGTTGTTGCGTCTGTGGCTTTAGCAGAGATTCGCAGTCTGACCTCTCCCTTGCCTGCATAGGGGGCTACTGTGGGATTAGTTAAATTAAAGTAGGGGGCTACTTTTTCGGCTAAAGCAGATTCTCCAATTCCCCAAAATCTTAAACTGCGACTATAAATAATTTCCTTTCCCCAACCTTGACTTTTCAGGAAAGGTACTGCGGTTTCGGTCCACATTCGATACATTTCGCTGGGAACACCAGGGAAAGTAAAAATAGTTAATCCTGGACGGGGTTGCCAAATAATACCCGGTGCTGTTCCTGTAGGGTTGGGTAAAATTTCTGCACCTTGGGGAATTAAGGCTTGTTTGCGATTATTAGCGGACATTATTCGTCCCCGTTGGGCAAATTTTTCGGCTATATCTTCGACAATATCGGCTCGTTCTATGAGAGGAACGCCAAAAAAATCAGCGATAGTTTCGCAGGTGAGATCATCGGGTGTGGGTCCTAAACCACCTGTGAAAATGAGAATTTGTACTCTGGAAGCAGCAATTTCTATAACTTCTTTGAGTCGGTCTGGATTATCGCCGACGACGGTTTGATAGTAGTGAGGAATGCCTAACTGTGCTAATTGTTGAGCAAGATATTGGGCATTGCTGTTGAGGATATCTCCTAGCAGCATTTCTGTACCAACGCAAATAATTTCTGCACTCATGGGATTAGGAAGGAATTGGGAATAGGAATCTGGGAAGAACTGGTGATATTAAATACTCGCTTGAATTTTGCTTATTTCTGTACATAAGGGAACACCAAAAAATAAATTAACCAATTTTGTGGGATGGGCATCCTGCCCGTCCTTGATGATTAGCGGGCAATTCGTCCCGCACCACAAGAAATTTTTGGGTATTTTTTTAATTGGAAGTCCCTAAATTTAATAAGTATTATAAAATTAAAGATGACGGTTTTAACACGATATTTTCAAAATATAAACTATGAATATTTGGGTGAATGAACAAATTGATCCTTCTGGACTGATTCACGCCTGTATTGCCTCTTGTGATGAATCTCAGGCTAGAGATTGTCATGAGTCGTTTAAGACTAATCTCACGAACTCTCAAAAGGCAGAGGGCTGGATTGCAAAATTACGAACAGTCAAATCTTGGGATGATGTGCCAGTTAATGCTTTAAAACTTGATTAATTAGAGTGTGCTGTCTGGAAAAAAGGGCGATACTTGTGATGAGGTAGACAAAGCCCCAATCTCATTCTGTCTATTAATTGATAGGATGGGTGGTAATAAGTAGGTGAACGGAAAAAACCGAAATATGTAACGAAAAGTAAAATCGCCCAAATCCTCTTCACTCTTGCCTCTTGCCTTGCCATAACGACGATTTTCAATGCTAACCTACTTATTTGCGTTAATATTCTGAAGTTTCCAGTTACCATTCTAAATTCCATGCAGCATGAGACTCAACTTAGTTTATTTGATAACTCCAGCTTAAACCAAAGAGAGCTAATTACTACAAGTAATAAAATTCCCATTCCGCCGGGAACTTATGAGAATGTAGAGGAATTGACAAAACATTGCAATGGCTGTCAGCGTTGTGCGTTAGCCCAAAACCGTACTCATGCTGTGGTTGGGCGTGGTAATCTCCAAGCCGATATTATGATTATTGGAGAAGCACCGGGGAAAAATGAGGATGAAACAGGTTTACCATTTGTGGGTAGATCAGGACAATTACTAGAAAGTATCTTAGCTTCAGTAAATTTAAGTACAGAAAGAGATATATATATTGCCAATATTTGTAAGTGTAGACCACCGGAAAACCGTGTACCGACTAATGAAGAGGCTGCTGCTTGTAAACCATATTTATTTGAGCAGATTCGCCTGGTTGACCCAAAAATTATCTTATTAACAGGTGCAACTTCTGTGAAGGGTGTGATTGGTGATAACCGTCCGATTACTAAAATTCGTGGTCAATGGTTGGAGTGGGAAGGGCGCTTATGTATGCCTATTTTTCATCCCTCTTACTTGTTGCGTAATCCTTCACGGGAAAAAGGAAAGCCTAAATGGCTCATGTGGCAAGATATACAGGTGGTTCGTGCCAAGTTTGATGAGTTGACAAACTCTATTTAGGGTTTGCTGGAAAAGTTATCTGTGAGGGCAGGGAACTCTTAACTGGGAACTCTTAACAGGGAACAGTTTTAATTTGTGTGTACACGATAGCTCCTAAAAGGCTACGGTATACACACAAGTTATCGAATCACCATTATTCCTCAAATTACCCACCCTAACCCTCCCCGATGCTTTGGGGAGGGAACTAATTTTTCCGGTTTCCCCCTCGCTCACTTACATATTAGAGACTTCCAATTAAAAAAATATCCTAAAATTTCTTGTGGTGCGGGCATCTTGCCCGCTAATAATACAAGGACGGGCAAGATGCCCATCCCACATCCCACAAGATTGGATCATCTTTTTTGTGGAGTTCTCTTAGAGTAAACAAATCCAAATCACCAAATGGTGATAACAAATATACAGTTAGATCCAAAAATGCGATCGCTCTTTACAAATATACGCCTTATGCGAGTTAAAAATATTGTGGTTCTATCAGGGTTTCCAGAGTTCTCTAGAACGATAATTCCAGAATCATCAACGGTATTACAAGGGTTTCAGCATTTAATTCACATAAGCCGTAATATATATCAATCTCAAGCCCAACGCTACTGTCAAGGATAGAGACTGGATCTTCCTTTTTAGTACATTATATTGCATCTATTTTTTGTAAAAGCGTATATTGTTATTCTCCAAAATTAGTAAATATCAATGCTCCTGTAAATTGGTAAAGTTAGGAAATCACAAATATTTAAGTCATCAGATTTTTACCGCTAAAACATGGGCAGCCAGAGAAAAATGTACTGGGAACTCGATTTTTACTCCCGTCCGATTTTGGACGAAAATCAGAAAAAAGTGTGGGAAATGTTGGTGTGCGAAAGTCCTGTAGATATTGGTACACCAACGGATTCTCTGTTTCGCTATGCTAAATATTGCCCAAGTACCCAGGTAAATTCGGGTTGGCTACGGACAGCAATCCAGGAAGCGATAGAAGAAGCTGGTACAGCACCTACCAAAATCCGCTTTTTCCGCCGCCAAATGAATAACATGATCACCAAATCCTGTGAAGACGTGGGAGTACCCGCCGTACCAAGTCGGCGGACGTTGGTTCTCAACCAGTGGATACAGCAGCGAATGAAGGAAGTTTATCCCCAAGAACCAGGATATCAGGGGGTAGTTAATCCTTCGGTGCGTTTAGATAGACCCTTGCCCCAGCGATTACCAGATGCGTTGGAAGGAAAACAATGGGCTTTTGTGACTTTAGAGGCTAGTGATTTGGCGGAAATGCCGGATTGGGAAATTGGCTTTGGTGAAGCTTTTCCCCTAGAGTTGGCGCAATTATCTCCAGAAACTCGGATTCCAGGAATTTTGATTTTCTCCCCCAGGGCTTTACCCATAGCGGGTTGGATGTCTGGTTTAGAAATGGCTTATTTGCACTTTGACACCAAGCAAGGCAACAGGTTGATTTTAGAAACGGGGGCTACGGAAAGTTGGGTGGTGGCTAATATCCGCACTCCTGAACTTTTGGCAGAAGCACAGGGCTTTGCGGTAGCTAAGGAACAAGCCAATGGCGTACATTTTATTGGTGTCCAGTCCGATTCTCAATCCCAATATTTTGCGGGCTTTTGGCTGTTACAAGAAATCAATTTGCCATGAGGGTACAAGCAGGGATAAGCTCTAAACTGGTGCAAATGAGTGTTTCTTATCTGTTCCCTGTTCCCTGTTCCCTGTTCCCTTTTTTGTAACTGTTGATGACACGCTAATGGGATAATGATGTACGTCTATTAAGCGATTTATATCCAAAATCCATAATTCATAAAGGGACATGGGTTCTGCAAATTTGTTACAAGATACACTGGCGGAACAACTGCTAGAACTTGCCCTCAAATCTGGCGCTGAGGCTGCGGAAGTATATCAATCACGATCGCTTTCTCGACCAGTTTTTTTTGAGGCTAACCGTCTCAAACAACTAGAAACCAGTCAATCTGAGGGTACAGCCCTACGGCTATGGCGGAATGGTTGTCCCGGTTTGACGGTGGCTTATGGCGATGTTGATCCCCAAGCTATGGTGGAGAAATCTTTGGCACTGAGTCAATTAAATCCACCGGAAACAGTAGAATTAGGGACTTATGGCGAGGATTCTTACTCAGATTTAGGCACATCTGTATCCGTAGAGATGTTGATTAACTGGGGCAAAGAAGCGATCGCCTTAATTCGTGATGTCTATCCAGATATTCTTTGCCATAGTGACTGGGAATGCGATATAGAAAACACTAGACTGATCAACAGCAAAGGTTTAGATTCTCACTACACCGACACCACACTTAGCTGCTATATGTCAGCGGAATGGGTGAGAGGTGATGATTTTCTCAGTGTTGCTGATGGTCAAACTCAACGCGATAAACTCAACCCAGAGAAAGTAGCCAGCCAAATTTTACAGCGATTAAATTGGGCTAAAGAAAACATTCCTAGTCCCAGTGGTCGTAGTCCTGTATTGTTCACTTCCAAAGCAGCAGATATGCTGTGGGGAACTGTGCAATCAGCTTTGAATGGTAAACACATCTTGGAAAAAGCTTCCCCCTGGGCAGATAGATTGGGTAAACCAGTTATTGCCCCCACCCTGACCCTTTACCAAAACCCAAAAGCTGGTCCCTATAGTTGTCCCTTTGATGATGAAGGTCAACCTACCCAGTCATTGATATTTATCGAAAATGGGATTTTACGGAATTTTTATAGCGATCGCACTACTGGACAACAATTAAACAGCGGTAGCACTGGTAATGGTTTTCGCCCTGGCTTAGGTAGTTATCCCACTCCTGGATTATTTAACTTCCTGATTCAACCTGGTGATCTTTCCCTATTAGACTTGATTAAAAAGATGGATGATGGCTTAATTATCGATCAAATGTTAGGTAGTTGTAGCGGACTATCAGGTGATTTTTCCATCAATGTTGATTTGGGATATCGGGTCAAAAACGGGCAAATAATTGGCAGAGTCAAAGATACAATGGTAGCAGGTAACGTCTACACAGCCCTAAAACAAGTGGTGCAACTAGGTGGAGATGCGGATTGGAATGGTTCTTGTTATACACCATCGCTGATAGTAGAAGGACTATCCATTACTGGGAAAAATAGTTAATATTATACATCTCAGATCCCCGACTTCTTCAAGAAGTCGGGGATCTAACACAACGCAATGATATAGACGTTTGGGAAGGGTGGGGTATGAGGGGTATTGGGGGGATGGGACGAACAGGGGAAGTTGTCTCTTCTCTCGCGTCGAGACTTGTAAGTTTTAACATTTAAGAGTTACAGAAAAATATTCTGAATCAGGATAACCAGGATTAAAGGATTGACAGGATGGTAATTTATAGATGGTTTGTTTGGTGATGAAAGTTGTATTTGTCAGAATCAGGATAACCAGGATTAAAGGATTGACAGGATGGTAATTTATAGATGGTTTGTTTGGTGATGAAAGTTGTATTTGTCAGAATCAGGATAACCAGGATTAAAGGATTGACAGGATGGTAATTTATAGATGGTTTGTTAGTGATGAAAATTGCATTTGTCAGAATCAGGATAACCAGGATTAAAGGATTGACAGGATGGTAATTTATAGATGGTTTGTTTGGTGATGAAAGTTGTATTTGTCAGAATCAGGATACCCAGGATTAAAGGATTTTCAGGATGGTAATTTATAGATGGTTTGTTTGGTGATGAAAATTGCATTTGTCAGAATCAGGATACCCAGGATTAAAGGATTTTCAGGATGGTAATTTAT
>NZ_LJOU01000171.1:0-6325 GCF_001672085.1 Anabaena sp. AL93
CGGCGGCTACAACTTCTGCGACAACGGCGGCAACGGCGGCAACGGCGGCGACGGCGGCTTCGGCGGCGGCAGCGGCTTCGGCGGCTACTACGGCGGCAGCGGCTTCGGCGGCGTCGGTAGCAGCGGTAGCAGCGGCTACGGCGGCTTCGGCGGCGGCGGCGGCAAAGGCGGCGGCGGTGCGGGGTTTGGAGGTGGAATATTTATCCGCAGTGGTTCTCTCACCCTCACCAACACCACCTTTACTAACAACACCGCCACTGGTGGCACAGGTGAAAATAATGGTAGAGGTTTGGGTGGGGCAATTTTCGCCATGAAGTCCACCACCAACACCAATGGCAATAACGCGGGAATGCCCACATCGCTGCCTACTGTTATTTCTCTAGGTGCGCCCACATACACAAACAACAGTGCAGCAGACGCTTCTAATAGCGGAGCTGATAATCAGAACATTTATGGCATTCTGACCATTGTTAACAACCAAGCACCCACCGCAGTCACTCTGGGCAACACCACCACCACCTTGGCAGAAAATACCAGCACTGCAACCCGTTACAAAGTTGCTGATATTGCCGTTACAGATGATGCCCAGGGAACAAATACCCTCAGTTTGAGTGGCACAGATGCTAGTTTCTTTGAAATCTTCAGCAATGGCTTGTATATCAAAGCTGGTAATGCACTGAACTATGAAACCAAGTCTAGTTACAGTATTAACGTTAACGCAAGTGATAGCAGTGTTTTAGGTTCCACACCAGTCACCACGGCTTACACTTTAAACCTCACAGATGTCAACGAAAATCCCAGCGTTTTCGGATTTAGCGCCGCCAACTACAGCGTTAACGAAGATGGAACCACTAGTTCAGCGATCACCATTAACCGTACCGTCAACACCACAGGCGCAGCCAGCGTCACCGTCAACCTGGGCGGAGGCACAGCCACAGCCACTACTGACTACAACAGCAGCCCGATTACAGTCAACTTTGCCGATGGTGAAACCAGCAAAACCGTAGTCGTTCCCATTGTCTTGGATAGCATCACCGAATCAGTAGAAACCGTGAATCTATCCCTAACTAATCCCACAGGCGCGGCTTATGGAGCCACATTAGGAGGATTCACCACTTCCGTACTGTCAATTGTTGATTTCTACAATCGCCCTACTAGCAATCAACATGAAACAATTGTCGCTCCATCTGGAACATCCGTAATCAATGTTTCAACTGGATCTGGCAATGACACGATTAACCTGACTAATAGAACAGGCAATGTATTTGCCTCAGCAGGTTTGGGCAACGATTCGATTTTTGGTGGATCAGGTAATGACGTTCTCAATGGCGGTCTAGGCAACGACATAATCAAAGGCAATGCAGGTGTAGATCGCCTCTTTGGTGATGCTGGTAATGATACCCTCTATGGCGGTCTAGGCAACGACCAGCTTACAGGTGGAGCAGGTGCGGATATCTTTGCCCTAGAAACTGCATCGGGTAGCGACATCATTTTCGATTTCGTAAGTGGCACTGACAGTTTTGGTTTTACTGGTACGCTTTCTTTTGGTAGCCTCAGTTTTAACCAAAGTGGGGCTAATACCCAGATTCTTTCTGGTGGTAGTCTTCTGGCCACCGTGCTAAATCTCACGGCTTCGACGATTAATGCAGATAATTTTGGCTTGCTGATTTGAGTGAGGTATGAAAATCATGTTTGATGATTTCAAAACCCTTGTAGAGACGTTCCATGGAACGTCTCTACACCTAAATTCATACCTGGTTTCAGCAACGCCGTAATTTTGTTTCACTTCCTTAACTTTAATTTCTCAGAGGCAATATCATGACTAAACTCACTAAAATCTCCTCCGCTTTGGTTATCAGTTTCACCACCTATATCGCTGGGGCATCTTCAGCCGAAGCCATTTCTCTAAATCTTAGTTGGAATGCTAATGGGGATGTGAATCCTGCTGACAATTATTCGTTAACTGGCACAGTTACTGGCGCTGACACCGTTTCTGACGGATTTATTCGGTCTATTGATGGCGAAATTACTGATTTCACTCTCAACTTTTTTAAAAACGGTACGCCTCTAGCTTCTTATAATTTTGCAACGATCTCAGGTGATGGTCAGTATAACTTTAACTATGAAATCGCTGGTAACAGGATTTTGCAAGATGGAGCGTATAGCACGCCGAATGGTTTTTCTATTGGTGATTCACAGACTAGTGGTTACTGGCTGGATTCATTAAACGGTGCCGGCTTATCATATACTGGCAATAATGGACTTGAAGCTGCGTCTGGCGGAACTTTAACGGCTACGCCCGTACCTTTTGAGCCTAATGCTTCCATAGGGATCTTCACCCTCGGCGCGATGTGGGGCGTTAATCAATGGCGTAGAAATCTTCTCAAAAAGTAGAATGTCTAAGTAGTGAGACAGAATTAATTACACAATTTTATTGCGTAAGCGTTGCGTGGCGTTAGCCATATGGAACGAAGTGAAATGAAGCAATTCCAAGGGTTGTGATTGCTTCCCTTCGCTCGCAATGACTGTAAATATTTTTGTCCAGTTACTTATAGGCGCGATGCGCCGCATTTTTTGTTTCAGCGGACATTTAGAGACTTCCAATTAAAAAAATATCCCAAAATTTCTTGTGGTGCGGGCATACTATGGCTAACGCCACGCTACGCGAACGACAAGCTCAGTACAAGTCTTGCCCGGTAATAATATGAGGACGGGCAAGATGCCCATCCCACAAGATTACCCCGTTTTTAGTGTAGGGGAGTAGGGGACAGGAGGAGGAAAAATCGTCAAGTTACCCAGAACAGATACAAGCGCATATTCGCCCACAAAATTACAGAACTTACGCAACTGGCACATTGGTAGGGTGCGTCAGATATCAAAAATCTGTTTATTTGCAGGATTTATGCAGTCTGACGTGGTTGGTGAGCTTGCCGAACCACACCCTACTCAATAAGTTATTCTCAAAGCCGAAAACGATGCTACGCTACTACAGAGGTCGTAATTTACTGACTGTATACTCAAAACGGCTTGATTGTTTGATTCTAAACGTAGGGGTAAAGCAAAAGCTTAATGGTGTCAACTTAACGCAAAATCTTCATCCCGCAAGGAACTCAAGTTCCTTGCTAATAGCGAAAGTCATCTAAAAGATGACTAAATACTAGGAAAATTCATTAGTCCGTTTTAACGGACTTGAGCTATGAGACAGGGAATTTATTCCCTGGCGGGTGTGGAAGCCAAACAAATAAGCCATCTGTAACCTAAGTTGACACCAATGAGCTTTTGCTTTACCCCTACACATCTAGGTTCTTTGTCATTTGGCAAAAGTTTAAATCTCACCCGTGTTTAGTATATCTCACTCAAGTGCATACCGCTATATCGCTATATAGAGTAAAACATCATGAACATGAAGAACATTAGAAAAAGCATTAATTTCTTCTTTTTCTCTTTAGTCAGGAATTTTATCAAATTTTTCCGTCGGGTTGAATTAATAGGAATCTCATTTAAGAGTAGTGATCTGACTGGTCTATTACCAATCATCGGTTATGCTCTTGTGATTATGTCATTCATAGACTTTATCTATGTTGCTTCCCAGTTTCAACTGCAAAACTTTGAAAGTCAACTTAATTCCATTAGAGCATTCACTGAACACAGTTGGGTTTTTTTGATTGGTTTGGGGTTTATTTTTACTCGTTATTTTAGTGAAAATCAATATGACATCCGCTTTCCAGAAATTATTTTTCAAAAAATTATTCGCTGGATAATCCTATTGATGGGAGTCGCATTTTTCCTGGCAATTCCCCTGGTTTTTGTAAATACAGGACGTTTATTAAAATCAGTCAATGGTAAGTTCATCGAACAGCAAAAGAGCAATATTGAACAAATAAGCCAAATCGAGAAGAGTCTAAATTCTGGAGTTACTACAGCACAACTTAAGCTTATTGGCAAGAATATCAACCTGAGTCCAAAGGAATTAAATTTACCAGATCCTCAGATCAAAAATGCAATTACACAAAACTTACTCATTGCCAAAAGAAGAATTTCCGAAGCAACTGACCAAGCCAAGCAACAGCAATCTAAGAGTATATGGAAAAATAGTTATAGAACAATTATTGCTCTCTTTATTCTTAGTTTTACCTTTGTTTTTATTTGGTTCAAAATAGGCCAGGCTTTTTAGAATGTTACAGATAATGTTAGCAATTAAACGTAAAATGGGAAGATTCAGGAAAGTTAAACTTGATCATACTTTCCTACTCCTATTCATCTTTGGGTTGATTTCTGCAATTAACTTAACACTCTACTCGATATTTGACAAAGATGTTCAAAACTGGTCATACCTGCTATTGCTATATATAGGTATTTTATTTAACATTTACGATAAACGCAATCACATTGCTTTTGTCAGCAAGTTTCCTGCTAATTTCATTGGTTTTTGCCTAGTTATTATTCCTTACATCAAGGCGGGTTTTTTAGTTGAAGCAATCTGGGTTTACTGGTATTTTATTGCCCTGATTAGTGCTGCTGGTTTAGCCTTATTAGCATCAGGATTTCAAGGAATTAAACAATTCCAGAAAGAATTAGCAATTATTGTCATCTTTCCCACTTTCGTCTCTATCTTTATTCGATTATTGTCGGTATTGTCGAGTCGGTTTTCTGTTACACTTATCTCTGCGAAAATAACCTCTTTTGTTTTATGGTACTTGGGATTTGATTCCGTGAATCAGGGGACTATAGTTTATGTTAATGGTGGCGCGATTGATATATATGATGGATGTACTGGGATATCACTCCTGCTCATGCTATTAAGAGTTTCCATCACGCTAGTCATTCTTTTTCCCTTTTTACTGAGAAATATTTATTTGCCTTTTATCCTTTCATTCCTTATTAGTGGGGTTTTTTCCATTGGCCGATTAATAATTATGGTATTGGTGGTAACAGATAAACCCGCATTTCATTATTGGCATGGACATGAAGGTGGTAATATCTTTGCTCTACTGTCGTTCCTATCCTTTGGAACCATAATTTTGTTACTATCACCCGATAATCAAATTCCATTATCACCGTCAAAGGTCACCTCTCGCAAATCCCAGCCAGTGTCCTATGCAAATCTAATCATAGGTATTAGTTTAATCATCATTTTATTTAATTTTTGGTTTTATTACAGCGCGAAGTTGGGTCAAATTGCTACCTATAGTTTTCCCCAGCAAATACCTCTCCCCGGTTGGCAATTAACCGCTAGTGAACCTGTTTCTATACCGCAAAAGGAGCAAAATCTCCCACAACAGACTAGGGATATGGAAGCTTATCAGATGGAAGCAGGAAGCAGGGAGGATATCCTATCAGGACAAATTTATCATTACCGAAAAACCGGACAGGATTTAACTGTCAATTTTTACTACATCCCCTCTAGTTCTAATTTAGGCAATATTCAATCTTACTACAATTCGTTGGCTTTTTTGCCAGATTTACCTAAGCTGATAGAGCCTCTGGAAAAGATTAACCCTAAAGGTTATCATTTACAGTTCTCCTCTGGAGAAAAAAACTATTTGACAGCCTGCATTAATTCCATGGGAAAAAGTACGGCGACAGTGAGTCAATTCATAGCCTATTTTTATCGTCCTTATCTAAATCCCTCTCAATGGTTGAATCTCTTCAACGGTAAACAGACTCTCCGTGACAAACGCTGTGTCTGGGGGCAACTCTCCTTGTCCAAAGCTGATGGTAGTGATGCTGAATTGGAGGCTGTTTGGCAGGCTTTATTGTCTTATTGGCAGGGTAATTTCCCTAAGTTGAAAAACTAGACAAAAAGATTTACTCCCATACAAACGCAAAAATAGAGTATTAGGGGTCTAACCGGGATAAGGGTAAAATGGGACACGATGTAAATAAATGTTGCAGAAACCAATTTAGTAATTTACTAACTTCCCCAAAAATGGTAAGGAATGTGAATTAAATAAGGTGCAAAAGTAGGGTGTGTTAGCGACAGCGTAACGCACCATTCCAGGTTACATCAGAATTGCAGGTTATTAAATTTGGGGTCTAGCCGGGATACGCGCAAAATGGGACACGATGCAAAGATTTGTAAAGATGCTTGCAATATGCAACGTTTTATGGTTAAGAAATAGGAAACCTTATTTTTCTGAGGCAGAGTACAATACATACTCTCCTTAAATAATTTAAATAAGATTATTAAGTGAAAAATATATACTTGCTCTTGTTTAGTCTTGAGAAAATCATTCTAGTATTTGACTAGAGTATTAAAAGCAAGTTGTGCGATTTCCTCTGCTCGTGATGATGTAACTTTTTGATAACGCAATGTCGTTTGTAT
>NZ_LJOU01000172.1:0-6325 GCF_001672085.1 Anabaena sp. AL93
CTCCCCCAACTCCCCCAACTCCCTGTTCCCTCTTGCCTCTTACCTCAAATAGAAAAGTTACTCACCCGAAGACAGATATTTTTTGAGATATTTTCATGAAAAAACTGTACTGGCTGTTACAATCTTGTTAAGAAAAGTTGCCCGTTGAATTTTGGGAACGCGCAATTTGGTTTTGACTCTACTGAGAAGACAACTCGAACAACGTTTTTTTATAGACCAGCCCTGTGGGAGGGGTTGGTCTTTTTGTTATCCTCAGACATCTTTCCCAGGAAACAGAAACAACATCTGAACCCATTGGTGTCAACTTAAGCTCAAATCCCTACCACATCTCGTTCCTAGTCTCTGACTAGGAATGCAGTTGATGAGGCTCTGCCTCTAATATTATTGAAGGCAGAGCCTCCTAGAATTCATTCCCAGTCAGAGACTGGGAATGAGATGACTTGAGTTCTTTGCGGGATAGAGGTTTTACCTTAAGTTGACACCAATGATCTGAACCATAGCAATCCTAAATTGGTTATAAACAATAAAATTCCCGATTTCTTAGAGAAGTCGGGAATCTGATTTGCGAAATTTTATCTAACTTGCTATGATTAAAAACTGAAAGTAGTTCTCAAAGCACCAATCACTAAATTACTACTGCTATCATCGTGATTTGGGGCTGTTAGCCAAATTACAGCGGGGGTAATGGTGATATTGTCGCTGACCTTGTATTGATAAAATCCCTCAACGTGATAAGAGGTATTTGGATCTTTAGTAATTCCAGTAACAGTAGAATTCGTGACCTTTGGTTCCATACCAAATATAATACCAGCTAAGTTACCTTTTTTACCCAAATCTGGTAAACCTAAAGTAACAGCATAGTTCCAAATTTCCGCTTTTCCTTTGGTACCAGTCAAAACTTGACTATTGGTATATCCAGCCCAACCACCTAAAACAAGCTTCTTCGTAATACCTAAAGATGCTTCCACACCGTAGGAATTACTGGAAAAGTTTGTACCAGGGGCAAGATTGGTAAATGTGGCGTTATTACTACCTGTAGCCAGTGACTTGTTATAGGAATTGATGTAAGTTAAACCAAGGGAAATGCGATCGCTTGGTTTGACTGTTAATTGTGCTAAACCGCCGTAAGGACCATCAAACAACCCATTTCCGGGAGTAGGGGTATTGTGCTGACTAGCCAAGTAACCTAAACTGAGAGTTAAATTTTCACCGAATTTTTGTTTTACACCTAGTCCTGCGCCACCCAATTGGGCATAGATGGGGTTTCTGGTTCCAAATGCGGACACAGCACCGGACCCACCATTCCCATCAAATAGATTCAATGTGGTGTCAAGGTCGAGAATTATACCATCATTGGCTATGATGTTGGCATAAGTGTTTTTACCAAGAGGGAATCCATAGGAAAGCGCACCTATGGAAACATTGTTATTAGGTGTGCCACTGGCAAAGGACAATTTACCTTCTGTAGTATTAAGACCAAAACTGTTAATATTATTGCTTTCTAACCTGGTAAACAGTGTGTCTTTTCCAGTAAAACTGGTGACAAGCTCCAGTCTAGTTCTAGCGCCTAATGTCGTATTCTTGCTAGTAATGTTATTATTACCGACTTTATTGCCAGAAATAACACCACTAACAACCGCAACAACCTGTCCTTGCAGTTTGGTGGTAGTTGAAAATTGATTAGCTTCTAAATCAGCGGTTTTGGCTTCTACAGTGTCTACGCGCCCTTTTAAGGTTGCTAGTTCTGCGGAAAAGTCCTCTTGCAACTTTTGGATTGTTGCTAAATCTTGTTTTGATACTAAATCACTGGTAGCAGTAGCAATTAATTCATTGACTCGATCTAAACAGGCATTTAACCCGGCTGCAAATTCGTATCGTGACAACGCCCGATTACCCCGAAAAGTCCCGTTAGGATAACCTGCAACACATCCATAGCGTTCTACCAATGATTGTAATGCCTGAAATGCCCAATCATTAGGTTGAACATCGGATAACTGAGACACGGAAGTAACTTGAGATATTACCTCTTGTTGATTATTTATATTTAATTGTTGAGAATTAGTGTCAGTCTGGAGTTGATTATTTGCTGGTATTTCTTCAGCCAAGACTCCAGAACTTGTCCATAGTATAGCACTGATAACAGTCGAACTAGCAAGTAAATATGTTGAGAACTTTTGCATTTTTCTTCACACCTGGTTTTTTACGAAAAATTGAAGCTATTAAGAATTATTCTTAATAACTCTGACTTGAAACCTAGAAACTAAAAGTAGTTCTCAAAGCACCAATCACTAGATTACCATTACTATCATTGTGATTTGGGGCTGTTAGCCAAATTACAGCAGGAGTAATGGTGATATTGTCACTGACTTTGTATTGATAAAATCCTTCAATGTGATAAGAGGTATTTGGATCTTTTGCAACTCCAGTAACAGTCGCGCTAGAACTTGTGACTTTTGGTTCCATACCAGCTATGACACCAGCCAAATTACCTTTTTTACCCAAATCAGGGAATCCAAGAGTAACAGCATAGTTCCAAGTGTCAAACTCTCCCTTTGTACCTGTCAAAACTTGACTGTTGGTATAGCCAGCCCAACCACCGAGAACAAATTTCTGACTAATACCTAGAGATGCTTGGACACCGTAGGAATTGCTGGAAAATTTTTCATCGGGGGTAAGATTGGTCAATGTGGCGTTATTACTACCAGTGAGTAATGGTTGATTGTAGGAATTGATATAAGTTAAACCAAGAGAAATGCGATCGCTGGGCTTGACGGTTAACTGCGCTAAAGCACCATAATTCCCATCAAATAACCCGTTTCCAGGAGTGGGGTTATTAGCTGTACTACTTAAGTAGCCTAAACTTAGGCCTATTTTATCGCCAAGCTGGTGGTTAACTGCTATGCCTTTATCACCCAGTTGTCCATAAATCGGGTTTCTTGTCCCAAAAGTAGACACAGCCCCAAAAGCACCATCACCATCAAAGAGGTTAACTGTACTGGTAACATCGTCTGCTGCACCACCAGTAGCAATTAGTTTTACTTGTGTATTCTTGCTAACAGGAAAGGTATATGATAGAGTTGCTATGGAAAAATTGTTACCAGGATCGCTACTAGCAAAAAACAAGTTTCCTTCTGGAGTATTAATATTGGGATTATTAATATTATTACTTTCCAGTCTAGTAAGAAGTGTATCTTGTCCTGTAAAACTGCTAACAAACTCTACTCTTGTTCTCGCACCTAAAGTGGTATTTTTCCCAGGAATATCCGCACGATCAACCTGTTGATTTGTCAAGACATCACTAACAACTGCCACAACTTGCCCTTGCAGTTTAGTGGTGGTAGAAAATTGATTATTTTCCAATTCAGCAGTTTTGGCTTCTACTGTATCTACACGCCCCCGGAGGGTGACTAATTCTCCTGAAAAGTCCTTTTGCAACTTTTGGATTGTTGCTAAATCTTGCTTTGATACTAAATCACTGGTAGCTGTAGCAATTAGTTCATTGACTCGATCTAAACAGGCATTTAAACCAGCCGCAAATTCGTATCGTGATAACGCCCGATTACCCCGAAAAGTAGCGTTGGGATAACCTGCAACACATCCATAGCGTTCTACCAATGATTGTAAAGCCTGAAATGCCCAATCATTAGGTTGAACATCGGATAACTGAGATACGGAGGTAACTTGAGATACTGCCTGTTCTTGGCTATTATTAACCTGTTGTTCTGAATTAGTTACTGGTACTGGTTCTGCCTTTGCAGCAGCATTCATACATAATATGCTACTCACAACTGTTGAACTAGCAATTAGATAAGTCCAGAATTTTTGCATTTTTTCTCACACCCGTGTTTAAAGTTGATAATGCTACACTCGAATTAGTACAGCTATTAATACTGATTTTTAATATACTACAGTCATATCATAAGTTAAGCTGATCACAATAAAAGGTTAAGAAATTCTTACGAACTGGAAATATTCTCAGTATACAGCAGTATTACCTGAAATTTCTAAATATTCTGTAATGCTTGATACAGTAGCATTTTTTGATGACTTATATGAGAATGGATCTCATTATAATATATAATGCCAATGAAGTTTTATTGTCAACCTCAAACCATGAGAAGTTCTAGAGAAGTTAAAATAAGTAGAAAAACCAGAAGTTTCTTACCTCTGATTACCTTAATAATATTGTCAGTAGTTTATGGATGTAATAATCCTAACAGTGGCGAGGTTGTAAAAACAGAACCAGCCCCAGTCCAAAAATCACCAAAAACTAAGGTAGTTACCACATTTTTGCCAGTTTATTTGTTTACTAAAGCGGTAACTGGAGATGTTGCAGATGTAGAGATTTTAGTTAAGCCTGGTACAGAGATACACGAATATCAAGGGACACCGGCTAATGTAAAAGCGATCGCTACAGCCAAGATATTAGTCAAAAATGGTTTAGGCTTAGAGGAGTTTTTGGCAGATACAATTAAAAATGCCGAGAATTCTCAATTAATGGAAATTGATGCAAGTAAAGGTATTCAAGCTATTAATAAAATTTCCCCCATAGATAAAACAGCAACAGGAGAAGATGATCATGATCACGAACACCAATTTGGAAATCCTCATATTTGGTTAGATCCAGTTTTAGCAAAACAGCAAATTATCAATATTCGAGATGGTTTAATTATCGCTGATCCGGTCAATAAAGCCAACTATCAAACCAATGCAGCCGCATATATCCAGAAATTAGATAATTTAAATAATGAATTTCAGCAGACTATTAAACAAATACCAAACTGCACCTTTATCACCTTTCATGATGCTTTTCCCTATTTGGCCAAACGTTATAATATTAAACAATTAGCAGTAGTAGAAATTCCTGAAAAGCAACTTTCCCCAACAGATGTGCAAAAAGTGGTGAATACAGTCAAAAAATACCAAGTTAAAGCCTTATTTAGCGAACCAGGGTTAGATAACAAATTACTCACCAGCATTTCCCAGGATTTGGGGTTAACTGTGCGGACTTTGGATTCTTTAGAAGCTGGTGATACAAATCCAGAGTATTATTTTAAAGCAATGAAAGCTAATTTGGAGAGTTTAGCCGCTGGATGCAAGTGACGTAGGGGTAAAGCAAGAGCTTCATTGGTGTCAACCTAACGTAAAACCCATAACCCAACTGGGAATGAATTGCCAGTCTTATAGCAGAAGTCATCTGAAGATGACTAAAAGAACTAGAAAATTTTTGAACTTGTTTAGTTTACTTTAGTAAACTTTAGCTATTAGCCCGGAAATTCATTTTTAGGCGGGTCTGTCAGCCAAACAAATAAGCCATCCGTAGCTTAAGTTGACACCAATGAAGCTCTTGCTTTACCCCTATCAATACTACGACTCCTGAATCCTTCTTTTTTTCGGACTTCTGACTGACTCTTGCTATATCACTATAAATTATTGGCATCTTAAATCCTAAATTACATGACTGACGAACAAGCAGAATTTACATTACCAATATTAAAAGTTTCTGGGTTAACAGTCTACCAAAGCAGCTATCTAGCTGTGCGAGATGTTTCCTTTGAATTGTTAGCAGGAACAGATACAGCCATAGTTGGTCCAAATGGGGCTGGGAAAAGTACCTTAATTAAAGCTATTTTAGATTTAATTCCCCGCAGTGCCGGAACAATTGAAGTTTTTGGTCGCCCAATTTCTAGACTAGGAAATTTGCGGAATCAGTTGGGATATATGCCACAAAACTTTATTTTTGATCGCAGTTTTCCCATTTCAGTTAGTGAATTGGTAGCTTTAGGAATAGGGAATAAAAAACATTCATTTTTCTCGAAATTTTGGCAAGAAAAACGGGAAATATCAGCAGCAGTTACCACAGCTTTACACCGTACTGATGCTTATCGCTTGCGAAATCAGGCTATTGGGACTCTTAGCGGTGGTCAACTCAAACGGGTATTATTAGCTTATTGTTTGGTAACACCGCGAAAATTGCTAGTATTGGATGAAGCTTTTGCAGGGGTAGATGTCCAAGGAACAACGGATTTTTATGCTTTATTAAATGAATTAAAACGAGAAGAGAATTGGACGGTGTTGCAAGTTTCTCACGATATTGATATGGTAAGCCGTCATTGCGATCGCGTCATCTGTCTCAATCAAACTCTTGTCTGTTCCGGTAAACCGGAAATAGCCCTTTCACCACAAAATCTGCTGGCTACTTATGGTCCTGGTTTTAGTCGCTATGAACATCATCATTAGGGAACAGGGAACAGGGGGCAGGGAGTAGGGGGAGTAGGGGGAGTAGGGGGAGTAGGGGGAGTAGGGGGAGTAGGGGGAGTAGGGG
>NZ_LJOU01000173.1:0-6281 GCF_001672085.1 Anabaena sp. AL93
GTGTTTTTTGAATTTTCGGAATTATCCATAACCCAATGATAACAAGGCTTTCAGACAATGACACGCAATTCTATATTAGAGCGATCGCCGATATATTTAAAGCTCGAATCAAGTTTATTGAGAATAATGTCAATAAATTAGTTGGTTTGAGATTAAATTCATTGAATACCGACCTAGATAGCAAAAAGCATGAACTGGTTATTATGATTGGGTTTTAGCTGTTTTATGAAATTCTTTTTTTGACAAAATAACCTGCTGGGAAAAATATTTTGAGTATATTTACTCATGCTGAATGTGGGATCTATTGACAAGATTGATTATTACCATCCTGATCTTTTGCTAGTCCAAGACGGTAACATAGAGCCTGAAATGTAGTATTACTGTGGGCAATATCAACAGTTCTTTCTATTAATGGTGTTTGCTGATTACCTATACCAGATACAACAGATGAAGCTACTTTTTTGGCATTACTTGTACTCGCTAAAAGAGGCTTACTAAAATCAACATCTGAGCGATAAACCCGAACTGCTAGACGATAACCACTGGTTTTTGGATGAATACCACTAACGATTATGGGCATAGCTTGAATATAAAACTCGTTGAATAGATTTGTATGGTTTGGTTGACAAGCTGAATCACTGGCTATACAAGTCTTTCCATCTTCTTTGAAGAGATACAAGTTTACATCTACATCGCTTTTGCTTTTAGGAACTGGCATTTGTGTGATACCAATTAAATAATCTGCGGAAGTTCTGACCGTTGTCGGGTCTAAAGTAATTTTTTTACTTGGTGCTGTACTTGAACCCGTAACAATTGAACCAGTTTTAATACCATCAATAAAAGTATTTGCAGCCTGAGTTGCTTTTTCTACGCGCCGGGATTGAACACGAATAGCTGTCGACAGGACTAAGATAGGAGTGATAGATACTAGGAGAATACTAACTACAACCATAGCTATGAGTGATTCAATAATTGTAAAGCCGGAATCACGGTAAAATAATGTTTTGGATTGTGATTTGGGTTTCATCATTTACAGGTAGAAGGGCGCTGATTTTGAGCTAGGGCGTAGGGAGTACCGGAATTGGTCGTTTTAGCACATAACAAAGTCTCTACCCATTTATCATCTTTGCCAACTTCCCGGAAATACTCATCTGGTAAATCCGGTGATGTGAGTACCAATTTACTAGCGAATCTGTCGGGAGATTGTGATAAAAGCGCGACATCATAATTCCAATTTCTTGTGGGCGGAAGATAACCTGTAGCCGCACCACTATCATTTACAATAGGATATACAATGCTACTAGCTCCCACATTAACGTTATATGTCCCCGTAGCATAAGCACTTTTTTTCAATTGGATAAAAGAACCAGAAATCTTTGCTGTTTTTTGACCATTAGAAGATGCCCAATTCTCCATAAACCGGGTAAAGTTTTGTAAACCACCATTATCTTCTGTTGGCCGGGCTGGACTATCTCCTGCGGCGACATTCAAGTTAAAAGTAGTGTCTGCTAATACTGGTTGCAACCAGTTCCTACTATCTTGACTCTCTTTTGGTGTTTTTGATGTATCATTTACACTACTTATTACTGTAGTGTTAGTAGAGTCAGTTTCAGTGGCAAAGGGTTTTTGAATTTGTAAAACTGGTTCAAATACATTACTACTATTGGGTAGTAACCAAGGAACAAGAAATTGATTACCACTGGAGTCTAGGGCTAGTGCTGGTGAGGTTGTGCCACCTACTGGATATTCTGCTAGTTTATTGCCACTGGCAGGAATTCCGTAGATAGTTAGAGGAGTAGTTAGCAAAGTGGTAGTTAAATCGCGTTTAAAAGCCAGTCGCTTAAATGGTAATGCTTCCCAACCATTTGAATTTCCGCTAGAACTGTTATATCCATTGAAAGCAACATTATTTATTGTCCAGCGTTTAGTTTTGACAGCGCATTGAGCAGTGGTATCCGTTGCACTACAAAAACATTCGTCTTTCACTGCTGAACTACAAATTTCATAAGCATACTGTCTAGCTGGTATCATCCTCACCAATGGTGTGACAAAGTTATTTACATAGGAACTACCTTGGTATCCTGTTGTGGCTGTATCAAAGTCTTTAGGAAAACCAGAATTATTTATATCAGCCCATTTACCATTTGCACCAAAGAAATTAACTGCGGAAAACCCTGGCGCTGGTGTACCAACTAGACTATTATTCCAGTCATAATCTCCTTCATCACGAAAACCTTCTCTAAAGTTGCCAGAAAGCAAGGTAACCGCATCACCTAAGACTGTTGCGGGTCGCCATTCATCCCCAGTAGGACAATTGGGTAGTTGAGGATTACCAGAACGACAAGCAAAGTTAGGATTAAGGTTGGTGCTAGTACGAGTGTAAAAATTATTCCAGTCATTTGCTAGAGTTTGTGTAAATTCCTCTTGAGTATGGAGATTAAAGTTACCTTTAATGTATACGGGCAAATTACTGGCTAAAATTAAACCTTTTTCTTCTTCTCGGTAAGTATTTGTTGTTCCCCGTCCTAGTTTGCTTCCATTGATGAGCATAATTGCATTGGGACGACGAGTAGAATCAAGAATATGGTCAACAGGACTTACTAATTTTTGCGCGTCTGTTTGTATGCCTGATGTACCAGACGCATCTAGTAAAGCATCATTACGAGTTGCGTAGATAATACCACTACTAGGTAACAAGTATTCTTGCGATGGTGAGGAAGTACCAATGGTTTTTGTTCGCAGTTGGTTAAGGTCCAACACAGTAGCCCGAATTTCTAAAGGTTGTCTGTCTATGATGGGATAATCATAGGTTGTATTATTAGATGAACTATTACGGACAATTTCCCTGGAGTCCAATAATGATGTTTCATAAATTGCACCATGAGGAATGACGGAATTACTGGGACTAATAGTACCATCGAGAATTTGTAGGGCGCAGATTTGAGCATCAATAGTAGACTGTTCAGAAATAGTCCGGTTTGCTGTTTTTGCTAATGCTTTGACCAGTAAGCCATCATCTATTAATCGCCCATTGGGATAAGTTAATTGAGATAGATAGCTTAAGACTTTAGCATAATGACTCTCACCTTTAGTAGATGTAGGTGCAGGATAAACTATGCCATTGTTGGATAGTCCACCCGTGGCAACATTCCAAGGTAGTCCTGTGAGATTTTTGGCAGTAGTGCTGTTGGTAGGAACATAAAAACTACTCACACAAGCTATAGGAGTGGGTATTTTAGCGTTATAGTTAGCAGATTTGTAATGATATACTGCTGTAGCCCGCATTTTCAAATATGGTGTATTAGCATTGGTAATCTCACGCCATTTATATGTAATGGAAGAATCATATAGATAGTATGGTGCAATGGTTTTTGTCGTTGGTGCAGTCCCAGGAACTGGCATAGTATCTGACCATATTTCTTTAACTGTGCTGTTGACGGTAGTTGTAGTATCGGCTGCACTCAGATATACTCCTGCACCTGTAACAACTCGCAAACCACCTACCGGTTCTGTAATATCTTTGGGAATTTTAGCTGCGTCTAATTCCCATGCACCATCTCTACCTGTATCTGCTAAATTTGCTAATGGTTCTGTTTGGACAAAAGATTGTCTTGTCCGAGTTTTAGTTGTATCCCCTGCATTCCATTTAATCCCACTAATTTCTTGTACATGGGTAATACTATTCCCTAAAAATCCCTTGGGGTTGTTACTTGTATTCCACCATTGTTCAGGAATATTATTTCCTGAAGATGTTGCTGCGGTTGTATCCCACCAGATTTCCGATAAGTTATTGCTAACTATAACTCTGTCACCTAACGTAGTTTCTATACCACCAGCATTTTTAAGTGCCTGTGGTTCTGTAGCTTGTGGTTGTAGAGATGTACCCGTAGTATTCAAGGTTAATGTGCTGTAACCTGTCCCTATTTTACCATCACTGGGATCTGTGGCATACATCCATTTATCAATGGGACGCAATTTATCACCACTACCTTGAAGTACATTAGCAGGAAATGTCTCTGTACTGCCAAAATTAACCTCTTGATAAGGTACGCGACGAGTCCGTTTTTGGAAATAAAGCTGTAATTGTTGACGACGAATTGCATCAAATTCGGCTGTTGTGAAACTGGATAAACCTAAATCTTGTTTTTTCTTTTCAATACCTGTTTTCACTTCGGATGGATCACTACTAATAGCATTAGCAAATTGACTAGCAATCAGTTTATTAATCCGATTTATATAAGCGAGGTTGTTGTACATGAGGTTACTAGAACTGTTAGTAACAGATGCCTCCCATGTAGAAGCAGCAGGATTAGTAGTGGTACCTTTGAATAAATCAACTTTAGTTGTGGTAGTTCCTGCACTTTTAAAACCACCTGCTCCTAAATTTCCACCGACGATAATTTTAGAATTTTGAGATTTGTAATAACAGGATTCTTTACTACTGATTTGATATAATTGAACTTGACCAGAACCACCTGTTAAAAAATTACTATTAGTAAATATTCCACCATTAAGATTTAGGGCTGTATCGGGATTAATTTCTAGATCATCGTTATAAATAGCAATGTTACTGGGTAGTATTTGGATGCGGTCTTGTTGATATTCTAGGGCGGCAAAACCTTTACTACCTTGATATTTTTCATAATTGGTAGTATCACTAGGCAAAGTTATAATTGGTACTGTAACTGTATAAACAAAAAAGGATTTTTTTAGCTCATTATTTTGTTTAATCCAACCTGTATTACCGACCAATATTGGGTTGTTATTTGTGGTGCAATTAGTATCTAAAATTCCTTTGATCATTGGTGAAGTTCTGGCTTCCAAGCGGTTTCTCGCTCGTGCATATTTACCACTAATATTTCTGGGAGTTCTAAATAAAATGCCATAGAGAGTGTAACTATCAAATTTCCCATTATTGTCAGTATCAACAGGAAATTTCCAGGCTGTATTTACTGTTTCGTTATCATATAATGATGTATTTATAGTAGGTTGCTCAATTACACTATTGCCACTAATATCAAAACTTATTTGCAGTTTGGTTTCGTCTGCAAAGGTGTATTTATTAATGTTGTCTATATTGTTTATGTCATCAAGAACTTTATATAATTCTGCGTCTGTGGGGGTGATTTTTGGTAATGATATATCTTCAAAGAGTTTGTTGATTTTAGCTCGACTACGATCAATTGCTGGAATAGCAGCACTAAGTACAATTTCGTTAATGCGGACATTACTAGCATTTTTGGCTCGGTCAAAGGAACGTAACATAATAGTAGTGGTCAATAATACTACTACCATTGAGACCATTGCCACTGTCGGTAATACGAAACCTGCGGTTGTTACTTTCCATTGTTTCCGAGTACCGAAAGTAGTCCACAGTAACCAAATAATTTGTTTTTTTGAGTGGGTCAAAAACCGCCGAATCAATTTGGTGAAGATTTTTGATAACTGACGTTTGCGATACATACCTGATAACTGTCTTAACACCTACATGATGGGCATAAACTTTCTGACCCTTACTATATTAATGATCCCTTGCTTATATATCTATCTAAGGTATGAGAAAATCTAGGATACTGGTTCGTGAATGTGATAATAAATAACAACGTGAAAATCCTTGAATTAAGACTCCCGGTTCGCCCATTTTTGCGAGAGTTAGAAGAATTCTACTCAGGAGTAAAAGATTGACCACTAAGCTGAGTATAAATAGTAGGGGGAAACCCAAGTAAAACAAGAATACGCTGCTGTAAAGGGGAAAGAGTAGTTAAATGAGTGTAGACTTCATTGTTAACCTCAATTAATATCAATGTGATTTCTTTAAATCCCACATTCCGCACCCTTGACTGTCACAAACGGTGATTACGGAGGTAAATTGATGAAAAATGAGTAAAAGAATACATTTATCTATAAAAAAACAAATTTTAGATAGGAAAATTGATTCAGATACATTCTCAATAAGAAGCAATAAAGAATGAGGGTGGTTTCGGCAGAAAATATAATATAATTTTATTGTTAGTCTATCAAGACTTAATCATAACTTATATCCTTCTAGAAATAAACTTAAAAACAGCATTAAAACTTAAACTCATTAATAAAATCAATGAGTCAAATTGTATAATTAAACTATTAATAATGTTGATAAATCAACTTATATATCTGTAGTAATTACGGCAAGCTTCTGGGAGGAATAGGAGAATGTACTTCATTTCTGATGTCAAATTATAAAATTCTCTTTTTCCTTGAAAAGTTACAAGATGAACTGATTGAAAACATTGAAATATCCA
>NZ_LJOU01000174.1:0-6083 GCF_001672085.1 Anabaena sp. AL93
GAGTAGGGGAGTAGGGGGAGGAGTTTTACTGATGACAACAGACAACAGACAACAGACAACTGACAACTGACAACTGACAACTGACAATTACTGACGTTGAAACCGGAGTGCATCAATTGATTGGGCGGTGAGAAAAATACCTAAGACAATGTAACTGGCAAATAAAATCAAGCTGCTAGTATCAAAAATGCCTTGAATCAGGGTGTTATAATGTTTGAGAAGGGATAAATGACTCACTGCTTCACCCATTTGTCCGGGAATGGCTTTGGCAATTAAATCAATAAATAATAGCAAAATGACGAGGGCAAAGGTGAGGACAGCCGATAAGATTGTGCTGTCTGTTAATGAGGAAATAAACATTCCTAAAGATAAAATTGCTGCTGCTAGGAGGAGTAATCCTAAATGACCAAGTATAGGAATTATGGGGGATATGGGAGGATTAGAATTGGATAATGCGATCGCCTCCAATCCCATCAATGGTAAAATCATGGTTAAGAAAAATGTCAATACCCCTAATAATTTACCCACAGCTACAGCCCAGTTGGTAATTGGTGATGTGGCTAGTAGTTCTAAAGTTCCCCGTTTACGTTCTTCGGCATAGAGTCCCATTGAGAGAATCGGTAATACAAATAACATTAACCACCCCATTCTATCTAAAAATGCCCGCACAAATTCGTAGGGAACATCTATTGTTGGGGCGGGAACTCCCATTTGTTGCCCTTGTAAATCATAGCTAGAAACTGTGACTAAAATTCCCTCTGGTCCTAACAAAATCATCACGAAAAATAACCCGGCTAAAAACCAAAATGCACTAGCTACTCCATAGGCTAATGGCGAAACAAAATAACTCTGTAGTTCTCGACGATAAATGGCAATAATGTTGGCGATAACTATACCCATTTACGCAGCCTCTCCTTCTTCAATTTCTGGGGTTATTTCCGTTGGTAAATTCTTTTCTGCTGTAGTTAATTCTAAGAAAACATCTTCTAGTGTGGCATTGATTCGTCGCATTTCATATAAATCAAACCCAGCCCGAATTAAAGCAGCAGTAATTTCTTTTCCTGGTTCTGTTCCTGGCTGCAATATTACCCGGAGGCAAGTATGATTGTCTGACGATTGCTGATGGTTAGGCATTAATTCTACTGAACTTACATCGGCTATATTTTGCAGCATTTGTCTAGCTAAAGCTGCATCTCCACCGATTTCTAACTCATATCCCGCCCCACCTGTTAACTGTGTCATCAAATTTTCTGGGGTATTAGTTGCGACTATTTGCCCCCTGTTAATAATGGCAACTCGGCTACAGGTCATGCTCACTTCTGGGAGAATATGGGTAGACAAAATAATGGTGTGTGTTCCTGCTAAACTTTTAATTAAGTTTCGCACTTCGATGATTTGCCGAGGGTCAAGACCAATGGTAGGTTCATCAAGAATAATAGCTGGTGGATCATGAACGATCGCCTGGGCAATTCCCACTCTTTGCCGATAACCTTTAGAAAGTTTACGAATAATAACTTTGCGCTTATCTTCTAAGTTACAACGGTTAATAGCTGCTGTTACCTTTGTCGGGCGATCGCCTGAAGAAACTCCCTTAATCCGAGCGACAAAGTGTAAAAAACCCTCCACAGTCATCTCTGGATATAATGGCGGCGTTTCTGGTAGGTAACCAATTCGCTGTCGCACCAATAGAGAATGATCATGAACATCATAACCCGCAATCTTGGCTGTCCCACTTGTAGCCGGTAAATAACCAGCTAAAATTCGCATAGTTGTGGTTTTACCAGCCCCATTCGGTCCCAAAAAACCTAAAATTTCCCCAGGTTCAACACTAAAGGTAACATCAGTAATTGCTGTTGTCGAACCATAAATTTTACTCAGATGCTCAACTTCGATCATTCACCTAATCACTAATCATGAGAATACCCACACAATCTTAGCGAAAGAATGGGTAATTAGCTTCAACAGCAACAAAAAAGCGATGATCAATAAGATCCCCGACTTCTCTAAGAAGTCGGGGATCTTATTCGTAAAATCAAAAGAGCGATCGCCTAATATAAATTGATCATAGATCAATTACCAAATCAACCTGTATACCATTCTGAAGTCAGCTTCTCTGTATCAGCAACAGGAGTTTCAGTCGCTAGAGTTCCATCCATAGTCCAGATTTTATCTGCGGACGTTTGTTGATCACGCCAGTAGATATCAGTCTTACCATCACCATTGAAATCACCTAAAGATGCTGTCAAACCAGGAGTATTGCTAGGTAGGAAAGCTTCAGAACTTACCGCTGTACCATCCATTAACCAAGCAGTATTTGCCCCACTAGTCGCATTGTGCCAGAAGATGTCAGTTTTACCATCGCCATTGAAATCGCCAATTCTCGCACTCCAATCTGTACCCAATGTGCTAACAACACCTTCAGTCACAAAAACGCCATTCATTGTCCAAATCTTATTCTCGCCTGTAGAGGTATTGCGCCACAGAACGTCAGTCTTGAAGTCGCCGTTAAAATCACCAAGAGTAGAAGTCCAAGAAGCATCTTGAGATTGGAGATCATACTTAGTGGCTTGGCTACCATCCATAAACCAAGCGGTATTTGCACCTGTGCTGGAATTGCGCCAGAAGATGTCACTCTTACCATTACCATCAAAATCAACAATGGTAGCAGTCAATCCTGGTGCTGTAGTTTCTAAAACAGTCGCATTAGCTACTTTTGTGCCATCCATTTGCCAAATAGCATTTTCACCAGTAGTGGCATTATTCCAGAAAATATCAGTTTTGCGATCGCCATTAAAATCGCCAATATTCGCACTCCAACCTGGATCAACTCGATCTAAAGTCAAGTAACTGGAAACTTTTGCGCCATCCATTAGCACAATCACATTATCACCAGTTGATTTATTCCGTAATAAGAAATCAGTCTTATTATCGCTATTAAAATCAGCAGTTTTGTATTCCCAGGTATTTAAGTCATAGCTACCCAAAGAAGCCTGTTCTAAAACTTGAGTTCCATTCATCAAGCGAACTAAAATTTCACCAGTTTGAGCATTCACCCAAAGTTTATCAGTTTTCCCATCACCATTAAAATCAGGAACAATGGCTGCACTGGTTAAATAAGGATTAGGATTAGGGTTAGCACTGCCTCCAATTGGAATTTGAGCTAGTGGATTGGTTGGTACTAATGGATCTGCTAATGCAGAAACAGAAGAACTGCTACTCATAGGAGTATCACTAAATGTCGTCAATTCTTGTGATTTTTGGAGAGATACTAATCCAGAATTTTCTAGGTTGGTTGAATATAATCCTGACTGACTCACTTCTTGAAACATGATGTGTTTTTATGATTAATTAATATCTATTTTTAATTTGATTTTCATGAAGATTCTGTAAACAACAAACATTTGTTTAATTATTTTTATTGAATGTCATTATTTATAGACATTTTTATAATGTTCATCAACACTAACTTTTAATTTTGAAAGTAATATCTAAACAATCAAAAAATATTTTATATTCTGTTTATCAATGTCATCATTTAAAAATGAAATCCTGTTTTGTTGACAATCTCATCCCTAAAAGTCCTCATGGATTGTCAAGGAAATTAAAAATTGGTTAAAATAACTAAAATTAACAATTTTTCTGATAACATTTCTCAGTAGTCTAGAATTGTTAAAGCCAAAAACAACACTATCAATAAATCAACTATGCAAACAGAATATCGGCAACGTCGTGAGCAGTTAATGGCGAAAATAGGCAGCGGTACAGCGATTTTCAGAAGTGCGCCAACAGCAGTAATGCACAACGATGTCGAGTATGTTTATCGTCAAGATAGTGACTTCTTTTACTTAACTGGCTTTAATGAAGCCCAAGCAGTCGCAGTCTTAGCACCCCATCATCCAGAACATCGGTTTATATTATTTGTGCAACCCAAAGACCGAGAAAAGGAAGTTTGGAGTGGTTATCGTTGTGGAATAGATGCAGCGAAGGAGTTTTATGGTGCAGACGCAGCTTACCCCATTGCGGAGTTAGATGAGAAGTTACCCCAATATTTAGAAAAAGCCAATTGTATTTATTATCATTTAGGACGCGATCGCAATTTCAACGACAAAATTCTCAAACATTATCAAAGTTTACTCCGAACCTATCCTAAACGCGGTACAGGACCCACATCCATTACTGATCCTGGTACTGTCATTAACACCATGCGGTTATATAAAAGCAAAACAGAATTAGACCTAATGCGTCAAGCCGTAGAAATTGCCGTAGAAGCTCACAATCATGCTTTAAAAACCACCGCACCGGGACGTTATGAATATGAAATCCAAGCCGAAATAGAACATATTTTCCGTTTACGGGGTGGCATGGGTCCAGCTTATCCTTCCATAGTCGCATCAGGTAAGAATGCTTGCGTACTGCATTACATAGAAAACAACTGTCAAATGCAAGCCAATGATTTACTCTTGATTGATGCTGGTTGCGCTTATGGTTATTACAATTCTGATATTACCCGCACGTTTCCCGTCAGCGGTAAATTCACACCAGAACAAAAAGCATTATATGAAATAGTATTAGCAGCACAAAAACAGGCAATAGCAGAAGTAAAACCGGGTAATTCCTTCCATGCACCTCATAATGCAGCCGTGCGGATATTGACAGAAGGATTAGTTGAACTGGGTTTACTCAAAGGAGAAATTGACAAATTAATCGCAGAGGAAAAATATAAACCCTTTTATATGCACCGCACCAGTCATTGGTTAGGCTTAGATGTTCATGATGTAGGAGTTTATCAACATGGCGAAAATCCCCAAACCTTACAACCTGGCCAAGTGCTAACCATAGAACCAGGACTTTATATAGTCCCGGACACCAAACCGGCAGAAGACCAACCGGAAATTGACCCCCGTTGGGTAGGGATTGGGATTCGCATTGAAGATGATGTATTAGTTACCGCAGATGGAAATGAGGTTTTAACAGCGGGAGTTCCCAAGGAAATAAAGGATTTAGCTTAACCGACAGAAGCCCCACGACTGACCCGAAGGGCAGCGTGGGATGAATGGCGCGTGAATTAACGACAGTTTTTCGACCAAAGCGACAGCAAGGGAGAAAAACATGGAGGCAATTCACAAATCTTGTGTTATAGTGTGTTACAGTGTTTTATAGTAAATTTCTTTCGCTCTAATATGTTAAAAGTTGTCAAAATCAGATTATATCCAGATGCCCAGCAGCAGCAGTCATTAGCACAAGCTTTTGGCAGTTGTCGTTGGTTATGGAACTATTTTTTGAATTTGATGAATGAAACATATAAAGAAACGGGTAAAGGACTGTCTGGATACGAAGTCAAAAAGATAATTCCTCAGCTAAAGAAAGAACATGAGTGGTTATCATCAACTTATTCTCAATGCTTGCAACAAGTCTGCTTAAATTTGGGAGTTGCATTTAACAATTTTTTTGAAAAAAGAGCTAAATATCCTAAGTTTAAATCAAAACATGGCAAACAATCTATTCAGTATCCTCAAAATGTTAAGATTGCCGATAATCAATTAATCCTACCAAAAATAGGAAAAGTATCAGCAATTATTCATCGAGAGATTGAAGGGAAAATTAAAACTGTAACTATCACCAAAAATTGCAGTGAACAATATTTCGCTGCTATTTTATTTGAAGATGGCAAGGAGAAACCAGAGTTAGTCACCGCAGGTAAAGCAATAGGTATTGACTTGGGATTAACTCATTTTGCAATTACCAGTGATGGTTCTAAATTTGATAACCCTCGGATACTGAATAAACATGAGAAGAACTTAAAAATAAAACAACAGCAATTATCCAGAAAACAAAAAGGCTCTAATAACCGCAATAAAACTAGAAAGAAAGTTGCTAGAGTCCATAGAAAGATAACTAATTGTAGAGAAGATTTTCTCCATAAACTATCTCGTAGGATAGTTAACGAAAACCAAGTTATTGTGGTGGAAAATCTTCATGTTAAAGGCATGATGCAAAATCACTGCCTAGCCAAATCTATTCAACAAGTTGGCTGGGGGATGTTTTGCACCATGCTTAAATACAAAGCAGAAAACGAAGGGAAG
>NZ_LJOU01000005.1:0-82328 GCF_001672085.1 Anabaena sp. AL93
GATTTTGAGTTGTGTCCTGCTTTAGAGTAGGTTGCTTTTCTAGGCTCTGTTTCACCGTAGGAACTCCCCGTTAACGCCAAGTGTCACCCCACAACTGATGTCTGATTGCGTCTTCCAGCTTCGACCTCCCGATACCGAGTCGGGTCATCGTGGGCAGATAGGGAGTCATACCTGAGTCTGGTAGATGGGACTTACACCCATATCCGACCGAGAGTTCAACCTCTTTCCATGATTGGATTAGGTTGGTTGGCTTATGTACGGACTGATTACCGTGATTCAGCTAACAACGAATCGCACCCACTTCCTCTAACATACCTCTAAGATACAGGGTTGGGTTGAAGCATGAAACCCAACAAATGCGTTGGGTTGCGCTGTCGCTTAACCCAACCTACATTCTAACCCTCTTTTTGTTCTTGGAAAAACTTCTGATCAATAGTTTTCCTATATTCTCTATTAGCAGAAGTAGCCATTATATGATAGTCAACTGAATTATCCACAAAGGGGACAGTTAACTTAAATGTACCATCAGGATTGACCTTGACTTTTTGACCATCAATAGTGACATTTGCACCTGCTTCTGTAGCACCATGAAGAACCAATTCTGTATCAACGATAACCCAGAAATCTGTACTGGGACGACTAAAAATACGAACTGTTCCAGAACGCGCTAAACACAACCACTGATTATCACGATTCACATAACCGATTTCTGTCATGTAGTCCCGTTCACCTTTGGAAATAGGTACATAACGATCATTGATTGCGGTTTCACATTCGTATTGTGCATCGAACTGAGGACGCTGATAGCTCAGATCAAGATTGGTAACATCATAGACGCGGATAGCCAACATGGTAAATCCTTGATTGTGTAATGCTTGTTGATGATCTTCAGAAATATACCAAGATAGGTAAGCCCATTTGGGAGTGCGGGGTGTGAAAATAATTCTAGTATTTCCAGTCGCATTGATGGGATTAATATTAGTCCAGGCTTCTATCTCAGCATCTAATTCCATTGCTATAGCTTCATTTGTAGCTGGAAGAGGCAAGGGAGTAGGATATATCTCTTCTTCTATTTCCGCGGTATTGAAGGTAATTTCACTAGTAATGGCGTTTAAAGCCTCCCCTAACTCGAATGGCAAGTCAGATGATAAATCAGATAATAAATCTTGAGTTTGTGGTGATTGGCTGACTGGTTGAGGTGCTTGGGTTAGGTTGAGAACTTCTGTTATGCTGTTATCTGACTTAACTGGTGTGGAGGTAATACCAAGTAATTCTGATAAGGATGTAATCTTTTGATTAGATTTAATTACAGGCGTTTCTGGTGCTTCTAATGGAATATTACTGACTTCATTGCTGGAAATATCTGCATTAATTGGCTGGTGGTGAATATTCGGGATTTGTGGAAAGTAACTATTGACGACAATAACAGGGTCTTCTGTCTCCCAAGCAACTTCATCATAGTTGAGATCAAGATTAATTTCAGACATTTCCTGAATTTGATTATTGGGGTAAGTTGTCTGTGGTACATCTATAATGGCTATATTACTCACTGACGTTATTTCCTGGTTATCATCATCTTTGTGGTAATTTGCACCATTAAGTCCATTACCATTACTATTCCCATTACTATTTAATATTGATGCAAATGCTTCTGAATCTGACCGAGTAAACATTGTCTCTGGAAGAGAATCACTTTCTTGATTTGAGGATGTCTGTGCTTTTTCAATCGGTAGCGAAGCGCTGCTGGTAACTGTTCGCTTTCTTCTTCTCAACCACAATGGCAAAAAGCTACTGAATCCCGCAATTAGTAATAAAGGCATTAGTAATAAAAACCTCATATTTTTGGTAATCATGGAGGGATTATCAAAGAGGTTTATCAACTGTATTTCCCTTCTAGCGTCTTGAGGTTCGGGTATAACTAATTTTTCAGGCGTTGGTGTTACTAAAGATGGACTTTGAGAAACGGAAGGAGTTACTGTGGGGGTGGCTGTAGGTATTTCTGAAGGAGTTGTTAAAGGAATTTCTGAAGGGGTGGTGGTAGAGATATTAGCCACAGGCAGAGACATAGTTTGTATGGATATGGCTGCAATAGCAATTGCTTCTGCTTCTTTAGCCGCTTTTATAGACTCTTCTCCTGGTTTAGCTAAAACAAAACCTAGAAAATCTCTAACTTTAGGACTGGGATTTTCTTTATAAACGTAAACAAAAGACTGGAAAAAAGGATATTTAGAATTATCTGGCAAAAAATCTTGTACTTTTAATACCCGCACATCCGGTAGTTTAGAAATTTGACTTGCTAACACATAGCTAATGCCGTCATTACTTAATTCTTTAACAATGTTAGGTGTGTCGTCTTTCACCAGTTGCACCGCATTAGTACCTGTCAATACTTGTCTAGACTTGAATACTGAATACTCACTAAAGGAATTACGAGTATCACTATCGAAGGGACGATCTATAAATCTAATTTTACCTTTGGCATTTCCCAATTCTGACCAATCTGTAATTTCTCCTCGAAAAATCTTAGCAAATTGCTCAGTAGTCAAACCATCATAGAAGGGATTATTCATACCAACAATGATGGCAATTTTTTCTTGACGCACTAGCACCTCTTTTAGACCTTGTGCTTTTTCTTCTGGAGTGAGTTTGCGACCAAGGGATGCTAGATCAGCTTTACCATCTAAAACCGCTTTTACAGCATCTTCATTGCCGTTAATTGCAATTTCTACTTTAGTTCCCGAAAACTGGGTTTCAAAGTTTTCTTTTAAGCGTTGGTTGACAAGTAGGGAGTTACGAGAACTATCAACTTTAACTACAGTCCCATTTTCTACTTTTTCTGGTAGGGGAAAATCTGGAGTCTCATTCTTGGATTCTGCTTGGATGGGTAGGGAAATTAAGAAATTTGCTACCATTGGACTGGTAACTATAGCCATTACTAAGGCCAGTTTGATAATTACAGGATTTTTTTGTTGTTGTTGCCACATATATCTCTGATTTAGCTAATATAAATGAACTACTCGCCAATAATCAAAATATTATTTGATTGAGTAATGCTTTGTCCAAATTGGAAAAAGCCTTGATTTGTAGGTTAAATTGTTCGCCTTAGCGTTGCCCAGCCATAGCATGAAACTTAAAAAATGCGTTAAGTTACGCTTTGGCTTAACCCAACCTACAGAAAATGGCTAAGGTATTGATTGAGAAGATGGGTTAATTATACAGCGTGAGTTATTTTTATCTGTAATAACACAAGTGATTAAATTAAAACAGGAATTAGGAGTAATCAGGAGGAATCAGCAGGGATTTAGCAATTCTCAATCTAAACTCCTAGACGAAGGTGCAATGAATACAGTATTTATAATTGCGCTTTACATTTAACTAAAGTTTTATTGTAACTAATCACTACTAAGTCAAAGATGTGCTATAACCCCAAAGGAACTCCACAAAAAGAAATGCCAATTTTCCAAAATATGTCTCAATACCTTGTCCAAATTAGAAAAAGCCTTGATTTGTAGGGTTACAGTCATTGCGAGCGAAGGGAAGCAATCACAACCCTTGGAATTGCTTCATTTCACTTCGTCCCATATGGCTAACGCCACGCAACGCTTACGCAATGACATTGTGTAATTAATTCTGTCTCACGACTTATTGGTTATATATAAATTTTCAAGTATACAATTTGATCATACGATTAAGATTTAAACAATAAGTAGGTGAGCGTTGAAAATTGTCGTTATGGCAAGGCAAAAGGCAAGAGGCAAGAGGCAAGAGTGAAGAGGGTTTGGGCGATTTTACATTTCTTTACACAGTTTGGTTTTATTGTGTTCACCTACTTATCCCTATTAAGTGGGTGGAGAAAAATTAAAATATATTTCGTTTTGTGAAATAGCTAAAACTGTTCCCTGTTCCCTGCCTTCACAGACAACTTAAGTAGGTGAACATAATTTTGTGGCTTACTCTTAGAGACTTCCAAATAAAAAAATGTCCCAAAACTAACGCAAAAACCCTCCCTATTTCTTCTCTCTCTGTGTTCTCTGTGCCTCTGTGGTTCGTTTGTTCATTTATTTATTGGGATAATTTATTTCCTGGAAGTCCCTTAAAGGTTGTTTGAAAAGTCTTTAATGTATAAATTAACCCCTTATTACCATAGTTTTACTGATATGAAATTAGTTGCAGAAGTATCTATTGATCAGACAAAACCATTAAACCCATTAGTTGATGGACTGAATGAGAAGTTAATTGATTTACCTAGTTTACATCAAATTATTGATTATTCTCCTGTAACTATTGGTCATGATAGTTATGTAATGGATGCTATTAAATTGATGAATCAGGTTGCAGTTAGTCATTTAACCCAAGAGGCAAAAGACTATGTTTTGGTGGTAGAGGGCAAGAAATTACAAGGAATTTTGACGATTAAGGATGTACTAAGGGTAGTTGCCTCAAATACTAACCTATCAGCAGTGAAAATGGCGGATGTGATGAATCAGCCACCAATTACCCTCAAAAAATCAGATTCTGAGCATATTTTAACCGTGTTGGCACTTTTAAATCAGCATGATATTCAACATTTACCTATAGTAGATGACGAAGACAACTTAATTGGTATTGTCCATGAAAAAGACTTATTACAAAGCTTAAATATAGAAAAAATAGTGGGTGTGATTGAGGCATTACAGGAAAATCTCGGAGATTCTAATACAAAACACACAGCAATTAATCAAGAATTAGAAGTAATTCGCTGGCAAACTTATAATTATTTACAACAATGGGTGAAAGAAGAGGTTGCTGATAGTGTAGAAATTAATCTGCAACTTCAGGAAACCTTAGAAGAACTGCAAATTGCAGAAGAAGAACTGCGGCAACAAAATGAACAATTGATCTATTCTCGTGAAATTACTGAAGCAGAACGGCAGCGTTATCAAAATCTATTTGAATTTGCACCTAATGGTTATTTAGTAACTGATAGTTTAGGTATAATTCAGCAAGCTAATTATGGAGCAGCATCCCTATTATCTGTACGTCAAAATTATCTGATTGGCAAGCCATTAGTGGTGTTTATTGTTGCAAAACACCGCTTTCAGTTCGTAGCCCAGTTAAAAAAAATACAGCATATACAGGAATGGGAAATAGATTTCCAGTCTCGCAAAGGTTCGCTATTTTCTGCTAGTGTCAGAGTAAATCCTATATCTGATAGTGAAGGTAAAAGAACCGGGTTATTGTGGTCAATAACTGATATTAGCGAACAGCAAGCTGCACTGCGTGAACGCCAAAAATTAGAAGCAGCGCTCCGTCAAAATAGCGATGTTTTGGAAACCAGGGTAAAAGAACGCACGGCAGAATTAGTGATTGCTAATGAGCGATTGCAACAGGAAATCGTGGAACGAGAAGAGATTCAAGATTCCTTACAAGAAAGTGAAGCCCGACTCACATTGGCACTGGAAGCAGGTAAAATTGGAATCTGGGATTGGCATATCCAAACCAATAAAACTCTCTGGTCTCCTAATTTGGGTTTAATGTATGGTTTACCTATTGATACTCTATCTCCTAATTGTGAAGACTTTCTCAAGTTAGTCTATCCTGAAGACCGTGAGCGGTTTCAAAAATGTGTGAGTACCTCTATTGAGAAAAAAGTTGATTTTGTCTGTGAGTATCGGATAGTTGGTGGTGATAGTAGTCTAAATTGGTTGATTTCTAGGGGAAAAGTTTACTGTAATGAAAATGGTGAACCGATGCGGATGATTGGTACTACTAGAGATATTTCTGAACGGAAGGCAACTGAACAGCAAATCTCTGAACAAGCTGCCCTTTTAGATATTGCAACTGATGGAATTTTTGTCCGTGATTTTCAAGCCCAGATTCTTTTTTGGAATCAGGGTGCAGAGAAGATATATGGGTGGAAAAGTCAGGAGGTTTTAGACAAGAATCCCAAGGATATTTTTTATGATTCAACTTCCCATGAGCAAGAGATAATTCCTCTGCAAACTGTAGTGAGATTGGGAAGTTGGCAGGGTGAATTACGCAAACGTACACAATCGAATCAACTAATTATTGTTCAAAGCCGTTGGACATTGATGTTAGATGGTGATGGACAACCTAAATCTATTCTCACGGTAGATACTGATATTACTGAAAAGAAAAGACTAGAAGAGCAGTTTTCCCGCGCTCAACAGATGGAAATTCATGCTAAAAGAATGGAAAGTATTGGGACTTTAGCTGGTGGGATTGCTCACAATATCAATAATCATTTAACACCGATTTTAGGATATGCTCAATTGCTTAGAAGTAAACCTTTGTTAGATAAAGATAATTGTTTGCCAATGCTAACAACTATTGAGAATAATGCTAAAAAAGGGGCAGCTTTGGTAAGACAACTTTTATCTTTTGCTAAGGGAGTAGAGATTCAATATACAATTATTCAGATTAGTGATTTGATTAGGGATACTATTCAGATGGCTAAGGAAACATTTTCTTTTCCTCAATCTATCATATTTTTCACCGATCTCCCGCCAAAATTATGGACGGTATCTGGGGATAAGAATGAACTGGAACAGGTATTAATTAACTTAATGGTTAATGCTGGTCATGCTATGCCTAATGGTGGCAATCTGTCTATTTCTGCGGAAAATTTGTATATTAGTGAAGAGATGAGACGGATAAATCATTATGCTGGTGTGGGAAATTATATTGTGATTACCGTGGAAGATACGGGGACGGGGATGCCACCGGAAATATTAGAAAGAATATTTGAGCCATTTTTTACTACTAAGGATATTGGCAAGGGAACAGGATTAGGACTATCAACAGTGCTAGGAACGATTAAAAGTCACAAGGGTTTTATTAATGTTGATAGTGAAGTGGGGAAAGGCAGTAAATTTAAAGTATTTTTACCATCGGTAAATCAGGAAGTTATCGCTTTAGAACCGGATTATGGGGAAATGTATCCAGGACGGGGAGAGTTAATTTTGGTGGTAGATGATGAACCCCAAGTGCTGGAAGTTACGAAAAATATTTTAGAAAGTTACAATTATCAAACTATTACTGCTAAAAATGGGATGGAGGCGATCGCTATTTATGCACGGTACAAACAGCAAATTAGAGCAGTGTTGATGGATATGATGATGCCAGAAATGGATGGAAGTTCTGCTATCTCCAATTTGAAAAAAATCAATCCTCAAGTCAAAATAATTGCTTGTAGTGGACGTAATATCCAAAATATGCTGGAACCAAGTAATGAAAATCAAGTTCCTGCGATTTTATTAAAACCCTACACTAATCAAGAATTACTGGAAACATTGAGTTATGTACTGAAGTGAGGAGTCAGGAGGTAGGGGCGCAGGGACTGCGCCCAGTCAGCCCAGTCAGGAGAAATGAAAAAAAATTACCAATTACCAATATTTGAGTATTTTGAACAGATTTTTAGGGATAGTAGCACTTATGCTCATAGAATTGACCGATTCATGAGACTTTTATTCTTTCCTGGCAAATCTATGACACCTCAAGAATTTTTAGCAAAGTTGGCAACAGCCCCAACAGACCCCGAAAAACTGGTAATTTTTGCAGAATACTTGGATACAAATGCCTTAGACTATGCCACAACACCAAGATGGAGAAGTCTTTCTTATAGTAACGAAATTGAAATGGCACTGAAAAATGTGGCTTTTCATTTAGAAGCGCTCGCTGAAGTTGAGTAATACGTAAGGGAGTGGGGGGAGTTGGGGGAGTTGGGGAGATTATTTATCTTTCTATTACCCATTACCCATTACCCATTACCCATTACCTGTCACCTTATTCACCAATATATATACCTAAAGACCGAGCGGTTTGGACTAAATCACCTTGAGGATTAACAAGAGAGGGATTATTATCTATCACGGCTTGAATGGGGAAAGTGACAACCTTTCCATTTTGCCAAGCTAACATTTGATCATATTGATTTTGGGCAATTAAATCAATGGCAACTTTACCAAACATGGTAGCTGTGAGACGGTCTAAAGCTGAGGGGATACCGCCGCGCTGAATATGTCCTAATACAGAAACTCTGGTATCAATCAGGTGATGACTACAATTGGCAATTTTTTCGGCAATATATTGACCTTGACCACATTTAGCAGTTGTGCAAGTAGAAGGATTATTGGCATCTTCTGTACAAACAGATATACCTTCAGCAACAACTATAATGGCGAATTTTTTTTGCCACTGTTCGCGTAATTCGGTCAGATGATTACATATTCCTTGAATAGTATAGGGGACTTCGGGAATTAAAATCACATCAGCGCCGCCGGCAATTCCTGAGTGTAAAGCCAAGTGTCCAGCGTTGCGTCCCATAACTTCGATAATCATTACCCGGTCATGACTAGCAGCGGTAAATATGAGTCGGTTAATGGCATCAACAATGGTATTAACTGCCGTATCAAAGCCGATTGCACGTTCTGTAAAGGCGACATCATGATCAATGGTTTTGGGGATAGCAATTAAATTCCAATTACCTAAAACTGATAGTTGATGAATAATATCTAAACTACCATCTCCACCGACAATAATTAAAGCATCTAAAGCGATCGCTTCATAGCCGGCTAATATTTCATCAGCATGAGCTAAAGTATCTCCTTTATTAATACTACCTAAAACCGTTCCCCCCATATTTAGCAAAGGGTCAATGCCGCGTAAATCCCAACCATGTATACTTAACGGCACTGTTTTCCGTTCTAGCAACCCTTGGGTGGCGTAAGGGATACCCACTACCTGCCAATCATAAGTCCGTGTGGCATGACTCACAGCCGCGCGAATCACACAATTTAGCCCAGGACAATCACCACCACTGGTAAGAATACCGATACGTTTTTTCATAAGTAGGGGCGCAGGGTCTGCGCCCAGTCAGGAGTCAGGACTAAGATGGTGTATAAACTCTACCCGAATCCGGGTTATAGGTTTGCAAAGCTTTCATATATTGAGCGCGTTCAAAAGCACTAGGATTAGGACATTTTAACTGGCTCATAGTACCTTGCATTTGCTTGACAGATTCATATTCATGTATTTTCATCCATTCCCGTAGGTCTTTTTCTAAACACTGAATATGGTTAATTCCCTCTCGTAATAATACAGAACACAACATAGTTATATTTGCTCCCACCATTAACATTTTGATCACATCATAGGCATTATGAATACCGCTAGTTGCAGCCAAACTACCCTGAATATGACCATAGAGAATGGCTATCCAGCGCAGGGGTAAACGCATGGCTTGGGGGGTACTTAAAAGTACATGAGGTTCGACTTCTAAATTTTCTAAATTAATATCTGGTTGATAAAACCGATTAAATAATACTAATCCATCAGCCCCGGCATGATCTAAACGTTTAGCGATATTTGCAGTATTAGTAAAGTAAGGACTGAGTTTTACGGCTACAGGAATAGTAACGGCGGCTTTAACAGATGTGAGAATATCAAGATAATTTTGCTCGATATCATGACTACTTAAATCTGGGTTAGTGGGAACATAGTAAATATTTAATTCTAGTGCTGATGCTCCTGCTTCTTGCATGAGTTTACCATATTTAGTCCAACCACCGACGGAACAACCATTCAAACTAGCAATAATAGGAATATCCACTTTTTCCTTAGCTTTGCGAATATGGTCTAAATATTCTTCTGCTCCGACTCGGAATTTAGCAATATTTGGGAAATAGGTTAAAGCTTCTGCAAAACTTTCTGTACCATGGCTTAAATGATGATAAAGTGCGGATTCTTCTAAAGTTAATTGTTCTTCAAATAGCGAGTGCATAACAACAGCACCTGCACCTGCATCTTCCATTAATTTAATATTATCAATGTCTTCGGAAAGTGGAGACGCGGAGGGAATTAGGGGAGATTTTAATTCTAAACCTAAATATGTGGTAGTTAAGTTCATAAATTTGGTAATGGGTAATTTTTTCTTTCTGTCTCCTGACTCCTGATATTAATTCAATTAAGATAAGTAGGTTGGCGTTGAAAATTGTCGTTATGGCAAGGCAAAAGGCAAGAGGCAAGAGGCAAGAGTGAAGAGGGTTTGGGCGATTTTACGTTTCTTTACACAGTTTGGTTTTATTGTGTTCACCTACTTAAATGAACCACAGAGGCACAGAGGACACAGAGACAGAAAATCTCAAAAAATTTGGCGCATTTTCACAAAGAAACGGTATGACTCGTAATTTAGCTTTATTGTAATTTCCTGGCGGCTAAATATTGGTACATTTGCCAACGGGTGTTAACATCGAGTTGGGCTTCTTTGAGGAGTTCTTTTGCTGTTTCTGAGTTAATTTTGGTTAACATTTTGAAACGGTTTTCCATGTACATGGAATTTTCTATTGGTATGTGAGGGGTGCGAGAATCGAGTTGTAAGGGGTTTTCTCCCTGTTTAATGCGGTCGGGGTGATAGCGATATAATAACCAGCGTCCAGAGTCTACAGCAGCTTTTTGATTTTGCATGGCTGTACTCATGTTGATACCGTGAGCAATACAATGACTGTAGGCAATAATTAATGATGGACCTTCGTAAGCTTCGGCTTCTAAGAAAGTTTTCAGGGTTTGTTCATCTTTTGCGCCCATTGCTACACTAGCAACATAAACATTACCGTAGGTCATAGCGATTAAACCTAAGTCTTTCTTGGTTGTAGGTTTACCACCTGCTGCGAATTTTGCCACTGCACCTTTAGGGGTAGATTTGGACATTTGACCGCCAGTATTAGAGTAAACTTCTGTGTCTAAGACGAGAATATTAATGTTGCGTCCACTAGCGATTACATGATCTAATCCACCATAACCAATATCATAAGCCCAACCATCACCACCAATGATCCAAACGCTTTTTTTCACTAAATAATCAACGAGGGATTGAAGATTTTTGAACGCAGATAAACGCAGATAAACGCTGATAGAATCCTCTTTCATCTGCGTTAATCTGTGTTCATCTGCGGTGATAATTTCTTTTAATTTTCCTTTGAGAATAGCAATTCGTTCTCGTTGAGAGTAAATATCGGATTCGTCTTTTTGTTCAGCGTTGAGGATTTCTGAGACTAAGGTTTCACCTATGTGGGGTGCAAGTTGTTGGAGTAAATAAGCGGCAAATTCGGCTTGTTTATCTATGGAAACGCGGAAACCTAAGCCAAATTCGGCGTTATCTTCAAATAGACTGTTAGACCATGCTGGACCCCTACCTGCGGCGTTTTTTGTCCAAGGTGTGGTGGGTAAGTTACCACCATAGATAGAGGAACAACCGGTGGCGTTGGCAACGATCATGCGATCGCCAAATAATTGTGTTACAAGTTTAATATAAGGTGTTTCTCCACATCCAGCACAAGCACCAGAAAACTCAAATAATGGTTCTTGCATCTGTTGTTGATTAATATGATTTAACTTTAAATTCCGTCTATCTGGGTTAGGAAGATTTAAGAAGAAATCCCAGTTTTCTCGTTCTTGTTCTCGCAATGGTTTTTGTGCTGCCATATTAATGGCTTTTTTGCGCGGTTCGGCTTTATTTTTGGCGGGACAAACATCAACACAAATACCGCAACCTGTACAATCTTCTGCTGCTACTTGAATGGTAAATTTTAAATCATGCCAATCATGTTCTTTTGCATTGACACTTTTAAAAGTTGTTGGGGCATTTTCTAATTCTTCTGGTGCATATACTTTAGCGCGAATGACACTATGGGGACACACCATCACACATTTACCACATTGAATACAAACGTCAGCATCCCAAACCGGAATTTCTTCAGCAATATTGCGTTTTTCCCATTTAGATGTTCCTGTGGGATATGTACCATCTACAGGTAATGCACTCACAGGTAAATCATCACCTTCACGGACTATCATTTTCCCTAATACATCGCGGACAAATGCAGGTGCATTATTGAGAATAGGTGACAGGTGACAGGTGACAGGTGACAGTTCTTTAGCTGTAATTTCATAGAGATTTTCCAAGGTTTTATCAACGGCTTGAATATTCATTTGTACGATTTCTTCGCCTTTTTTACTGTAGGCTTTACAGATAGATTTTTTAATTTGATCTATAGCTTCTTCCCTTGGTAAAACACCAGAAACAGCAAAGAAACAAACCTGCATAACTGTGTTAATATGTCCACCCATTCCCGCTTCACGGGCGACTTTATAGGCATTAATGACATAGAATTTGAGATTTTTGTTAATTATCTCTGTTTGCATTGTCAAAGGTAATTTATCCCAAACTTCATCTTTGTGATAATGTGAATTTAATAAGAATGTCCCACCAGGAATAATATCTTTTAATATCGAGAATTGTTCTACAAAGTCCCATTGGTGACAAGCGACAAAATTAGCTTTAGTAATTAAATAAGTAGAATGAATTGGTTCAGAACCAAAGCGCAAATGAGAGACTGTCACAGAACCAGACTTTTTAGAATCGTAAACAAAATAACCTTGGGCATAATTATCTGTTTCTTCCCCAATAATTTTAATTGAGTTTTTATTTGCCCCCACTGTACCATCTGCACCCAAACCGTAGAAAATTGCCCTAACTATATTGTCGGCTTCTATATTAAATTCGGGATTATATGTTAAACTGTTATGAGTAACATCATCATTAATCCCCACAGTAAAATGATTTTTTGGTTTCTCCACATCTAAATTATCAAATACCGCTTTTACCATTGCTGGTGTAAATTCTTTAGATGATAAACCATATCTACCTCCCACAACTTTAATTTTGTGAAGTTGGTTTTCTGCCAAAGCTGTAACTACATCTATATATAAAGGTTCACCAATTGCCCCTGGTTCTTTTGTTCTATCTAAAACGGCAATTATTCGGGTTGTTTTGGGCAGAGAATTAATAAATCTTTGGGTGTCAAAGGGACGATATAATCTAACTTTGATAATTCCCACTTTTTCACCTTGTTGATTGAGATAATCTACGGTTTCATGAACTGTTTCGCAACCAGAACCCATGAGAATAATTATTTTTTCTGCTTCTAAATGTCCATGATAATCAAATAGTTGATATTGTCTCCCCGTCATTGCGGCAAATTCATCCATTACCTGTTGAGTAATATCTGGACAAGCGAGATAAAAAGAGTTTACTGTTTCTCTAGCTTGAAAATAAACATCAGGGTTTTGCGCCGTTCCTCGTAATACCGGGTTATCAGGTGTTAAAGCCCGTGAACGATGGGCAATTACTAAGTCTAAAGGAATAAATTTTTGTAAGTCTTCAGTTGTTAATATTTCTATTTTATTGACTTCGTGGGAAGTGCGAAACCCATCAAAAAAGTGTAAGTAAGGAATACGAGATAATAAAGTTGCTTTTGTGGAAATTAGGGCAAAATCATGGGCTTCTTGCACAGAAGCAGCACACAACATGGCAAAACCAGTAGTTCTTGCGGCCATGACATCACTATGATCTCCAAAAATGGATAAAGCCTGGGCTGCAAGCGATCGCGCCGCAATATGAAATACTGTAGGTGTAAGTTCACCGGCAATTTTGTACATATTTGGTAGCATCAACATTAACCCCTGAGATGCTGTAAATGTGGTTGTCAGTGAACCCGTTTGTAAAGCCCCATGTACAGCACCCGCAACCCCCCCTTCACTCTGCAACTGTACCACCGCAGGAACAGTTCCCCAGATGTTCGGTTTTCCCTCACTCATCCAAGTATCAGACCATTCCGCCATCGGTGAAGATGGTGTAATCGGGTAAATGGCAATAACTTCGTTTAATTGGTAAACGACTTTAGCCACAGCTTCATTACCATCTATAGTTGCAAAGGTTTTCATTTTTATATTCCTTAACCTTAAATAACTACCAAAACATACAGTCAGGAGGTAGGGGCGCAGGCCCTGCGCCCAGTCAGGATTCAGGAGTAAAACTAGCTTGCTGTCTGGCTTTGAACTTAAATCCTCTACCTCATTAATCTGTAATCTGCTGTAGATCATTCAATAATTAGGCGTTGCTGATTAAGGGTATGAATTTTAGTCTCACGCAAAGGCAAACGTAAGAGTTTTAAAGGTTCAATTTGGGAATTTCATACCTCAATTCAGCAACCCCAATAATTATAGGATAGTTCTTGAAAAATCTCCCCATACTAAATGTAGCATGGGGCTAGATAGGAACAAAATCCCAAATTAGAGACTTCCAAATAAAAAAATGTCCCAAAACTGATGCAGAAATTCTCTCTCTGTGTACTCTGTGCCTCTGTGGTTCGTTTCTTAGGATAATTTATTTCTTGGAAGTCTCTTATTAGTTTTAGGGAATAACTTTCTGCTGAGTTACTCTACCTTTTGGCTTAGAGGTTGTTTGAAAACTTTTTCGTGTGGGATCTGACACCCGCAGATCCCCCTAAATCCCCCTTAAAAAGGGGGACTTTGAGGAATTTAGCCCCCCTTTGTAAGGGGGGTTGGGGGGATCTCGATTAATTCTGATACTTTTCAAACATCCTCTTAGTAATTGACATGAATCTTTGTAAATATGACTATTCACAAAAGACTCAAATATCTGCTTTTGGTTTACTAGCTGTTCCAGAACCTTGACGGTTTTCTTTAATTAATCGGCTGTAAGTCCGTTGAGGGATATAGTGAATTGGATTGTAATCAATACAACGTAAAATCAGCACACAAGCCCAAGAATACCGTCCATCAGCAATAGCTTCAATGATATGATTGAACTGTTCGGGAGTGATGGCACTATGAAAATCGTTCTGAGCAGAAGAAGCTTGATAGTTCATAACTAACCCTGATCTAATCTTGTAGGATTGAAAGTTAATAATTCGTAAATATTCAGAACAGACAATCTTTTTAGTCCAAACTAATCAGACTTTTATAGTCAAGTTTAGGAGTTCTACTCCTGATTTGACAAGCCTTTTAAGTCCTGACTTTTGATCTCCTAAATTCCGAATAATAGGGAGAAATCAAGGGGATATTTGGGCAATCACAGCAATATATACAGATGATATGCACAGGATTTAATTCTCTTGGTGAATAACTTCGATATCTAAATTCGAGTATAGCGATAACTTACCGATTAAATATCAATGTTATTTGTGGTTATAGGAGAATTTTATTAATTTTCTGTGAGGTTTAGTGAGCAGTGCTATCCATTCAATTAGTGATATCTCATTGGCAATTTGTAATCTAAATAGATTAAATCCTGTAATTTTTGAGTGTATAAATTGAAAAAATCACTGAACACATTACCCTTGTGTTAGTAAAAATACAGGTAAATTTCTAGCATTGTATGCCCAGGTTGGTTATTTGGTAAAAAATAGGAAATACAGATATTCGTATTATGACACTATTTAAATAGTCATACAACATTGAGATATTTCCTGTCTATGGTTTTGTAAATACTCCTTGTGACACTATTATATGCAGAATACTATGTTTCCCGTAACTAGTGAGCCAAATTGGCACTTTGTTTATATAAATACTACAGAAAATATCGGTTACAAATTACGAATTAAATGACTATTTAAATACTGTCACAAGGGGTATTTACAAAACTGTAGGTAAAATGTACTTCAGTGTTGCATGACTATCTGAATACTGTCACAAGCAGTGTTTACAAAGCATTAAATCAAAATTGATTTAGCGTGTATGACTATTCAAATAGTGGCACAAGGGATATTTACAAAATTAAATCTGGCATAAGGTCACAAATTCATTTTCAATTTTTTGGCTAGATTAGTTACACCTCATCACGACATACTCAACCTACAAAATTCGTTGAGGATATGAGTATTCATGTTTTGCTGAATTGAGTAATATTTGTATATGTAATATTTAATTCTTATTTTAATGGACTCTTAAAGAAGTGTCACAAGTAAGATTTACAAAATGGTAATTAATATACTTCAGAACTATGCTGTAGCGAATAGATATTTCTCTATCTATAAGATGATTTTAGGGTTCATCCTTTAGTTAGAAGTAAATGATTGAGTAACTTATTTACGATTAACTTGGCACAGCATATCAATAATTCTGACTTTCGCTAGAGTTTGGTAATATAAAATGTATAAATTAGCGCAAACTATTGTTAACAGTGATGAAAAAAATGCTTTAGGTGAGTTTATCTTAGGATTGGGTAATAATCATAAACGTTACTTTCTAAGAAACGAGATTTTACAAGCCTTTGCAGATTATTGTCACCAATTCCAAAAACCTGCTTATTTTTATCACTCTTCCTCACTAGGAACATTTATTCAGTACACCCATGAAATAATTCTGGATAGTGAAAATACTTGGTTTGTCCTTAGACCAAAAATTGCGAGTCAAGAAGTATGGTTATTAACCGCTGATTTGACCAAGTTTGACTTAATGACACCCAAAGCATTATTAGATGTGAGCGATCGCTTAGTCAACCGTTACCAACCCCACATTTTAGAAATTGATCTTCATCCCTTTTACCCAGCAGCACCAAAAATTAGTGATTCTCGAAATATCGGACAAGGTTTAACCGTTCTCAATCATTATTTTTGTAATCAATCATTGACAGATCCTGAATATTGGATTGACGCATTATTTCAATCACTACAAAGATTAGAATATAATGGCATCAGCCTATTAATTAGTAATCACATTCATTCAGGATTACAACTAACCAAACAAATCAAACTAGCTTTAGAATTTGTTAGTCACTTATCCCCCGATACACCATACATAAAATTTGGTTTTCATCTCCAATCACTCGGCTTAGAACCAGGTTGGGGTAACAATGCAGCCAGAGTTAGAGAAACCTTAGAACTTCTCGAAAAACTCATGGATAATCCCGAAGCTGCTATTTTAGAAACCTTTGTTTCTCGCATTTGTGCAGTTTTCCGCGTCGTCCTCATTTCCATCCATGGTTGGGTTGCACAAGAAGATGTTTTAGGAAGAGATGAAACATTAGGACAGGTTATTTATGTTTTAGAACAAGCCCGCAGTTTAGAAAACAAAATGCGAGCAGAAATTGAACTTGCAGGTTTAGATACATTAGGAATTAAACCCCATATCATTATATTAACCCGACTGATTCCCAATTGCGAAGGCACATTTTGTAACTTACCATTAGAAAAAGTTGATGGTACAGAAAATGCTTGGATTTTGCGCGTTCCTTTTGTAGAATCTCAACCAGAAATTACCAACAACTGGATTTCTAAATTTGAAATTTGGCCTTACTTAGAAAAATTTGCCCTGGCTGCCGAAACAGAACTTCTAAAACAATTTCAATGCAAGCCAAATCTAATTATTGGTAATTACAGTGATGGTAACTTAGTCGCTTTTATTCTCTCCCGAAAAATGAAAGTTACCCAATGTAATATTGCCCATTCCCTAGAGAAACCTAAGTTTCTATTTAGTAACTTATATTGGCAAGATTTAGAATCACAATATCATTTTTCTGCCCAATTTACCGCTGATTTAATCAGCATGAATGCCGCAGACTTTATCATCACATCGTCCTATCAGGAGATTGTCGGTACACCAGATACAATGGGACAATATGAATCTTATAAATGTTTCACCATGCCCAACTTATATCATGTAATTGATGGCATTGATTTATTTAGTCCTAAATTCAACATGGTTCCCCCAGGAGTTAGTGAAAATATATTTTTTCCCTACAACGAAACAACCAATAGAGAATCCCACCGTCGTCAACATATCCAAAATCTGATTTTTCAGACAGAACACCCACAAATTCTCGGTAAATTAGAACATCCTCATAAAAAACCGATATTTTCTGTTAGTCCTATTACCTCAATCAAAAATCTCACAGGTTTAATTGAATGTTTCGGTAAAAGTCAAGAATTACAAGAACAATGTAACCTAATTTTATTAACCAGTAAACTGCATCCAGATTCAGGAACAAACCCAGAAGAAGTTCAAGAAATAGAAAAAATTCACGCGATTATTCATCAATATCATCTTCACCATAAAATTCGCTGGTTAGGAATGCGTCTTCCTTTAAGCGATATCGCGGAAACCTATCGTGTAATTGCCGATTTTCAAGGAATTTATATTCACTTTGCCCTTTATGAATCCTTTAGCAGAAGTGTTTTAGAAGCAATGATTTCTGGATTACCAACTTTTACAACTCAATTTGGTGGTTCATTAGAAATTATTGAAAATCACAATAAAGGATTTAATCTCAATCCCACAGACCTAGAAGGAACAGCCAAAACAATTACTAATTTCTTAGAAAAATGCCATAATTATCCAGAATATTGGCTAGAAAATTCTCAATGGATGATTGAGCGCATTCGCCATAAATATAACTGGAATTCCCACACAAATCAACTGTTGTTATTAGCCAAAATGTTTAGTTTTTGGAACTTCGTTTATCCCGAAGATAACGAAGCTAGAGATCGTTACATGGAAAGTTTATTTCATCTCCTTTATAAACCTATCGCCGACAATATTTTATCAGAACACATTCATCAGCAAAAATAAAAATTGTAGAGAATTGTAGAAAATTGTAGGTTGGGTAGAACGAAGTGAAACCCAACATTTACAGAAGTTTGTTGGATTTAATTTACAGAAGTTTGTTGGATTTAATTTACAGAAGTTTGTTGGATTTAATTTACAGGAGTTTGTTGGGTTTAATTTACAGGAGTTTGTTGGGTTTCGTGCCTCAACCCAACCTACGTAAATTTTAAATATTAAAAAAACAAAAATAACTAATCCAAAATCATGGATAAAAAAGACCAGTTTCGTAACCTTAGCTATACAGACTGGGTATTAACTGAAACCCAGTTTAATCCCGAATATTTGCACAGCCGAGAAACCATTTTCACCATAGGTAATGGCTATTTAGGCACAAGAGGAACATTTGAAGAAGGCTATCCCCGTGCATTATCAGCGACATTTATTAACGGTGTTTACGATGATGTTCCCGTAGTTTACACCGAACTCGTTAACTGTCCAGATTGGCTACCATTAACAGTTATAATTGAGGGAGAACGCTTTCGCCTTGATCAAGGTAAAACCTTAAAATATCACCGTAAACTAGACTTACATCATGGCATTCTCAGTCGTTGCTTACGTTGGTGTAGTCCCAATGGCAAAGTTATAGATATCCATTTTGAACGCTTTGCTAGTTTAGCTGATCAACATATAGTAGGACAAAGTTGCCAACTAACACCAGTAAATTTTGATGGTTTAATTGAAATTCAAGCAAGTGTAAACAGCTATTCAGAAAATCAAGGATTCAATCACTGGGAAGGATTAGATCAAGGTAAAACTACACAAGGATTCTGGTTGCATAGTCGCACTCGTAATAGCCGCATAGATTTCGGTATAGCGGCAAAAATAAATATTTCGGGAAATAACACAGACTTCCAAATTAATACCACTCCTGGTTATCCTAGCCTGAATGCAACGGTGATAAGTCAATTTCAACAGACGATTACTATAGTAAAGATTGTGAGTATTTTCACATCTAATGAAGTTGCAGAACCAGTTGCAGCCGCTAAAGAAAAACTCGTAAGTTTACCAGATTACATAACCTTAATTGATGCCAATGCCCAAGCCTGGGACACAGTTTGGCAACAAAGTGATATTATTATTGAAGGGGATATTACAGCGGCTTTTGCAGTGCGTTACAATCTGTTTCAGTTACTAATTGCTGCACCTAGAAATAATCATCAAGTTAGTATACCAGCAAAAACCCTATCCGGCTTTGGTTATCACGGTCATATCTTTTGGGATACAGAGATTTTTATTCTGCCATTTTTTACCTTTACCCAACCAAATTTAGCCCGTAATTTACTCAGTTACCGTTATCATACTTTACCAGGAGCGCGACGTAAAGCCGCCCATTATGGGTATCAGGGGGCGATGTTTGCTTGGGAAAGTGCGGTAACTGGAGATGAAGCCACACCGCGCTGGTCACTACGAAGTGACTTTTATGCCGAAGATATCCGTATATGGTGTCGTGATCGAGAAATTCATATTAGTGCGGATATTGCTTACGCCATTTGGTATTATTGGCAAGTGACAGAAGATAATGAGTGGATGCGAGATTATGGTGCGGAAATTATTTTAGATACCGCCATTTTCTGGAGTAGTCGAGTTGAATTTAATCCCCAATTAGAATGTTATGAAATTCGTGGAGTTATTGGTGCAGATGAATATCACGAATCAGTTCATAACAATTGTTTTACAAATCGGATGGTTCAATGGCATTTAGAAAAATCTTTATTCATCTATAATTGGTTGCATTCCACTTTCCCAGAAGTAGCTATAAAACTTGAGCAAAAATTACAAATCACCTCCGAAGTCCTCACACATTGGCGAGGAATGATCGCTAAAATTCTCATTATTCACAACCCAGAAACCTTACTAATTGAGCAATGTGAGGGATTTTTTCAACTAGATGATATTAACTTAGCCGCTTGTGAACCGCGAGAAAAATCCATCCAAACTATTTTGGGGATGGAAAAAACCAATCAAGGACAAGTAATTAAACAACCAGATGTATTAATGCTTCTGTATTTGATGCGAGAATCTGGTGATTTTCCCTACAATCAGTCAGCATTACAGATAAATTGGGACTATTACGCTCCCCGCACAGATATTAGTTATGGTTCTTCCTTGGGACCTGCCATTCACGCCATTTTAGCCGCAGATTTGGGCAAATCACAGGAGGCTTACGAATGCTTTATGCAAGCGGCAATGGTAGATTTAGAAGATAAACGCGGAAATACCCAAGATGGGATACATGGCGCTAGTGCTGGAGGCATTTGGCAAGCTGTAGTATTCGGTTTCGGTGGTATTCAATTTCGGGAAAATGTCCCAGTCGCCCATCCTCACTTACCCCCAACTTGGACAAGGCTGAAATTTAAGTTACAGTGGCATGGTAAATGGCACGAGTTTGATTTGCGTCAGGAATTACCAAAGGCAGGAAAAACTAACATCCGGGGCGTGATTTTTGATTTAGATGGCGTGTTGACTGATACCGCAGAATATCATTACCAAGCTTGGCAAAAGTTAGCTAATGAGGAAGGTTTATTTTTTAATCGAGAAATTAATGAATCCTTGCGGGGTGTATCTCGTCACGCTTCTCTGATGTTGATTATTGGTAATAGAGAATATTCAGAAGTGCAAATTCAGGAAATGATGGCTCGGAAAAATAATTATTATGTAGAACTAATTCATAATATTACACCCGCAGATTTATTACCGGGGGCTGTGGCTTTGTTGGCTGAATTGCATGAAGCTGGGATCAAAATCGCCATTGGTTCTGCTAGTAAAAATGCCCGCATGGTGATTGAAAAATTGGGAATTGGTGATAGGGTAGATGTTGTTACTGATGGTGATACTGTCCAAGCTGCCAAACCAGCACCAGATTTATTTCTTAATGCCGCCAACCAGTTAGGAATTCCCCCAGATGAATGTGTGGTTTTTGAAGATGCAGCCGTAGGTATTACAGCCGCTAAAGCAGCAAATATGTGGGTAGTAGGCTTGGGACCAGAGGAGAGGGTAGGGGATGCTGATGTGGTTTTGCCTAGTTTAGCAGGAGTCAAATGGGATGAACTGATTAAGAATTTGTTTCACGCAGAGGCGCAGAGGCGCAGAGAGTAATGGGAGAATGAATTTTTTTGACGTTCAATTTTACACTTAATTGGTTTTCACATTCAAGGCATATTCTTTAAACCTTTCCAAATCTGCCTGGATTGTGGATTCTACCACTTTTCCTAAAAATAAGTTATCCATAAGTTTACCAATTAATCCAGGAATAGCATAGGAAACTGTCATTTTCACAACACTCATCTCATGACGATCATAAAACCGAATAGCCCCTTGATTTGGTAAACCATCAACCGATTCCCATTGAATAATTTGATTAGGAATCATTTTAGTAATTCGGGATTTCCAAGCAAATTCTAACCCTCCTGTACTTAGTTTCCACAGGGAAATTTCTGGGTTATCTGGAGAAATTGTCACCGAATCAATCCATTTCATCCATTTAGGCATTTGCTCTAAGTCAGACCACAATTCCCATGCTAGTTCTATGGGAATTTCTACTTCTACTTGGACGCTGTGTTCTAACAATTCACTCATAGGATTTTAGATTTTAGATTTTAGATTGGTAATGGGTAATTGGTCATTGGTAATTGGTAATTGGTAATTGGTCATTGGTCATTGGTCATTGGTAATTGGTAATTGGTAATTGGTAATTGGTAATTGGTAATTGGTCATTGGTCATTGGTCATTGGTAATTGGTAATTGGTAATTGGTAATTGGTAATTGGTAATTGGTAATTGGTCATTGGTCATTGGTCATTGGTCATTGGTAATTGGTAATTGGTAATTGGTAATTGGTAATTGGTAATTGGTAATTGGTCATTGGTCATTGGTAATTGGTAATTGGTCATTGGGTGATTAAACTGTTCCCTGCTCTCCCTACTCCCCCTACTCCCCCTACTCCCCCTACTCCCCCTACTCCCCCTACTCCCCTACTCCCCCTACTCCCCCTACTCCCCCTACTCCCTACCCCTATTTCTTCCCACTTTCAAGGATTACTTTAGCCGCACGTTTTCCAGAAACTGTTGCTCCTTCCATACTGTCAATATAATCTTGTTGTGTGTAACTTCCAGCTAGGAAAAAGTTAGGAACAGGTGTTTTTTGATCAGGACGATAGACATCCATTCCTGGTGCTTCTCTGTACAAAGACTGAGCTAGTTTGACGACACTGTACCAAGTCATGTTTAAGTCTCTTGAAGAGGGAAATAGTTCATGCACTTGTTTGAGGACGTGATTAGCGATCGCTTCATTACTTTGTTTAATGAAAGGATCTCCCGGTGTCAATACCAGTTGTAACAATGAACCCTCTCCAGGACGATAATAATCGGCGGGACTAGTTAAAGCCAAATCAGCAAAACAGGAAAAATCAGCATCAGCGGTATACAATAAGTTATCTATACCTGCTGCCTGTAAGGGTGGTGTCACTCCGCCTTTACCCCGTTTTTCCTCATCTTGTAGTTCTGTCACCCAACCATCAAAACGTAGCTGTACTGTAGCGACGGGGACAGCATCTAGCTTATAAATGTTATCAAATTCTGGCCATTTCCGCCAAGGTTGGGGTAAAACTCGTTGAATTCCCGGAACATCACAAGCACATAGATAAGCGTCAGCAGTGATCACTTCTTCTGTATCACCTTGGGCAACTAATATCCCTGTAACTTGGGTTTGTTCTCCAGACTCAGCAAATTGAATTTCTCTGACTTGACGACGGGTGTATATTTTTGTGCCTTTTTCTTCTAAATACTTAACAATAGGTTTGTGTAAATATTCATGAGGTGAACCTTCGAGCATTCGCAGAATTGAAGCTTCTGTTCGGACAGCAAAAAACTGGAAAATTGTCAACATACACCGGGCGGAAATATGATCACAATCTATAAATCCCAAGGCGTAAGCAATAGGATTCCAGAGACGTTTGATGCTGCCTTTACTGCCTCCGTGACTGTAGAACCAGTCGGAAAAACTGATTTTATCTAATTTGCGAATAGTTTTCATTGCCCCATCAAAGTCTACCAAACCTTGAACTATTGGGCTAGTCCCCAGGGCGATCGCATTTTGGAATTTATCCCGTAACGAAAGTTGAGAAGTGGTAAAAAACGCCTTTAATCCATTAAAAGGCGCACCCGTGAAAAAGCGAAAATCTAATGCCCCAGTTTGTCCACCTTTATTGATAAAAGTATGACTATGTTCCTTCAAGCGTAAATTATCACCAGCCCCCACTTTCTCCATCAACTCAAACAAATTGTAGTAGCAGCCAAAAAAGACGTGCAGCCCCATTTCAATATGGTTACCGTCACCATCTACCCAACTGCTAACTTTACCCCCCACAAACGGACGAGACTCGAAAATTTCTACTTCACAGCCAGCATCTACTAAATCTACAGCAGTTGCTAACCCTGCTAATCCCGCACCCACAATTGCAACGCGCATTCCCTCTTCCTTGTTCAGTTTCTTTACAAATTGTAACTGAATTAGTCAGTTGTCATTAGTCAGTTGTCAGTTGTCATCAGTAAAATTCCTCTCCCCAACTCCCCAACTCCCCAACTCCCCAACTCCCCTACTCCCCCTACTCCCCTACTCCCCCCACTCCCCCCACTCCCCCAACTCCCTACTCCCTGTCGTCTATCACCCTCCTGTCACATCTTCCCCTTGAGGGAGACTTCTAATCAGTTCTCGAATCACATCTGTTGCTGGTCTACCTGTCTGTTGACAATATTTTTCTAGTTTTTCCGCTTCTTGTGTAGCTAGATTCACTGTTATGCGTTTAACCGCCCATTTCTTGTTTGTCATTATCATGCACTTTGCTGTATATTAACTTGATTTAGAGAGTCTGGTCACTCAAAGCAAAAATGAGACTATGAAAGTTAGTCTGAATTAAAAATGTAACAAAAACACTAATCTTATTTAAAATTTTCAGTTTGTCAACTACTTACCCAAATAAATTTGGCGATAACCTTGCTTGAATACTGGAAATTCCTGGTAATTTGAGCCTGATTGCCATTGATTCGACCTATCAATGTGTAAATAGGGAACAGGGAAGAAAATAGATCAGGACAATCTTACAAAAACAAAATTGGATTGTTATAGATATCCTGTAATTTAATTTATAAATTCTAGGTATATCTATTTATTTAGTCAACCGTTTCCAAGCCTAATTCTTCCGAGGAAAGTACATGAGCTTCTAATAAAGCCATCATATCTCTTAACTGGGGATTACCACGAGAAGTTCCAGTCAATCCTTTGGCAATAATTAACCCACAATATCCTTGAGTATTTTGACACCGCTGATGCCATTTTCGCTTGGCTTCTATATGCACTGGGTCGTCATCTAAAAATTGCCCAAACAAAAATAATTCACTGTTATGCGTTTGCAATAAACCTAAGTCGTATAGATCATCATCTACTGGATCTGTGACGGTGTGAAAGCAGATGGCGTTTAATCCTCCAGCGGCTTGAATATTTTCAATAATCCCTTTAGCTTTGGGACGGGAGGTTTGAATGACAATCACAGGTAAACCATCACCGACTTGTTCAAATTCCCCTGCTGCTTGGTAATTAGGTGCTTGACGCAGGTAATCTAATGTTTCCCAGGGTAAGACACCCAAACTCATGAAAGCATCTTCTGGGATTAAGTCGTCTCTTAATGCTTCAAATATGGAATCATCTTCGTCGTCTTCATCTTCGTCATCTAAATCAAAACCAGCCATTTCCTCTAGTTCTGCTGTCAACTCTGGCATGGTAGAGACAGTGACAGTTAAGGATTTGCGATTGTTGCCGGGTTCTGGTAGAGAAATTCGATAACGTTGGCTCAGGGTAAGAAAATCTTCGTCGTATAATTGCCGATGGTGGTCACGGAGAAACCGCAATAAACTTTCTACGGCAACAAAACTGAGTAGTGCTTCTTCTTCATACAAAACGGAACGTAACCCTTCTAGGGGGTGAATATTGCCGAAGGTGGGTTGAATTTCGGACAGGGGCATTTGTGCCAAATTACCCGGATCATCATCTTCGTTGTCATGCAGGGAGTCAAATGTGAGAAATAGGCAATCTTGTTTGAGGAAGGCTTCTTCTAAATCTTGATTTAGTTCATCTTCGTCAGCTAAAACAGCAGCCCGAAACCGTTTGAGGGAATCTTCCGAACGATAAAACAAAATGCCATATTCAATGCCCAACATTCCCATGACGGAGGCATAAAGTTTTTCTACATCCCATTGATTGATTTCTATGGATAAAATTTGCTGTTCTTCTAGAAATCTCCAAGGGGCAGTTTGCCAGACTTCTAAGGCTTTATCATGGAGGAGTTTCGCGTATTTGGGTGGTAAGTCGGGAGTTTGGCTATCAATGACTTCGGCAAAAGAGCGAAATAGCTCGTCAATTATGGGTAATTCCGGTACGTAGTCAATGGCAATGTCTAAATCCTGTAAGACTCCGCGCAGGTAAAATTGAATTTCCCGATCGCGCACAACTATTCTTTGTGGTCTACCGGGTTTGGCTGGGCTTTGGGGATGTTCTATTGCCCGCATGAGGGTACGCACAATGGCTTCTGGACCCAGGGCGGGATCTATCATGTCTATGCCTCTAACAATGCCTTCTGAGGCATCTACCCAAAGAATGCAGTCTCCTTTGGTATCTGGATCTGTAAATGGGGTGTGTGGTGATGACAGTGGACGGCGATCGCCCTCCCATACAGAAGGAATCTGGGTTAATTTCTGCAACCGGCGACTGGTAGAGCGATTAAAACTTGTCATAGAGTAAGTGAATCAAAACAAAGCGATTGAGAATGGGAATTTCGGGAATGGTTAATCTTTCAACACACCTAACCCCTCAATTCTAGGATAAAAATCTGAGGTTGCTGACAAAGGAACAACACTTGATAGAGAGGGGATTATTCTAAAATTTTCTCCTATCTTTCCATCTTCCCATCTTCTTATGCTTTTTTGCCGTCGTAATGTCGCTAAAATAAATACAAAAACATTCATAGCAACCCAGAGGTACAAGAATGCCTACTGGAATATTGATAAAACTAGTTCAGGAGTTAAAAATTTATGACCCAAGCAACTCAAACTCAACAACGGGGAATTCTGTTATCTGAATCGGCATTGCGTCAGGTGAAGTCTCTTCAAGATAAGCAAGGGCAAGATTTATGCTTGCGGGTGGGAGTTAGACAAGGTGGTTGTTCGGGAATGTCTTACATGATGGATTTTGAGGATGTCAGCAAGATTACCCCTGATGATGAGGTTTTCGATTATGATGGCTTCAAAATTATTAGCGATCGCAAAAGTCTACTTTACCTTTACGGCTTAATGCTGGATTATAGTGATGCCATGATTGGTGGTGGTTTCCAATTCACTAACCCCAATGCTGCCCAAACTTGTGGTTGCGGTAAGTCTTTCGGCGTTTGACACTCCCCTGTCTAAAGACACGGGGATTCTTGGTTCAACGAGACCACTTAAACTAGACTCCTTGCGTTATCTACCTCAGAGATGGGACTCTCCCCAAGCGTTAACTTTCGGTCTGCCCGACCGTAGTTGCATTGCTGCAAGTCCTGTTTAACTTGAAACTTTCCTGTTTCAAAATTCTGATTCGTCACGCTCTGTATAAATCTTTTACCTACTGCTAGGGAGAAAACGTGAACAATGCAGTAGAACCGCATAGATTTAATTCTCAAGGTACAGATTACCGTTGGGCAGTTAGGTTTTTATACAGGTTGATTACCTTTCCTGTTAAAAATACTATAACATCATAAGTCGCTGGGAGATTTATCCCTCACACGGCTTACCCTTCGGGAACGCTTCGCGTACATCCCCGGCTTAAAAGACATTAACACCTAAAAACTTTTGGGATTTTTAGGTGTCAATTCCGGGGGTTTAAGCCTGATTTCTGATAATATTGTGAGGATTCACTGAGTTAGAAGTTAGAATATTTGTTTGCACCAGGAATATAGAGAAGCAATCTTTCCCATAAATTATTAAGCTTGACGCGAAAACCCCTGATTTACAATTGACAACTAACAACTGACAACTGACAAATGACTAATACAATTGATTCCCTGTTTGATACAGGTTTAGAACGTTATAAAGCTGGAGAATCTGTAGAATCCTTGATTCCTGTATTTAAAGAGGTATGCGATCGCTCTCCTAAAGCCAGTTCAGCCTGGATTTGTTTAGCTTGGTTATATCTTCTTGATAACAAAGGTAAATTAGCTTTTAACGCTGCTAATAAAGCCGTGAAACTCAATCCCCAAGACCCACAAGGCAGAATTAATCTAGCCTTAGCTATGCTAGAAACAGGTCAAAAAGGTTTGCGGGAACACATTGACGTAGCACAACAATTGATATTTGTCAATGAAGAATGGCAAGAAGAAGTCAAAAATAGCATTGAAGATGGTTTAACCAGAAAACCTGATTGGAAAAATTTAGCCAAAGTTAAAAAATGGTTATTTGAAGAATAGGGAGTAGGGGGAGTAGGGGGAGTAGGGGGAGTAGGGGGAGCGGAATTTTACTGATGACAACGGACAACGGACAACGGACAACGGACAACGGACAACGGACAACGGACAATGGACAACTGACAACTGACAACTGACAACTAACTAATCAAAATGAAAGACAAATTATTAAACTGGCTTAATTTCATATTAGTTGCTGATGTTTTCCTCGTAATTTTTGGTTTTGGGTGGCTTGTGATAGCCGTGATCGGTGATGCTTCTGGAATTAACCTGGGATTAGATTTGTGGCACCAACTGTGGATACCAGTATTTAACCCCGCTATTGGTATATTGATGGGCGGTGCGTTACTTAGTGGTATTATTAGCTGGGTATCTAAAAAGCTGACTAAAAATGAGTTATCGTAAATTTTACTCATTAATCTTGCAGAAGCGTGTAATTTTCACTCTATATTGCATAGCAATGGAAAAAAACCGCTATAATCAACTTAATTGCGCCACAAGTTGATTTTCTACCAAGGTGTTGTTGGTTAATAGGTCTTCAACTGTAATTCTTAAAAACCTTTGTTCATCTACTTGAAAATAGATTTTAATGCGATCTCTGCCGGGAAATCCTGGAGGTTTGAGTTTGGCGATTTTACTGGCATTTACACTATCATTAAGGGGTTTAACAGTAGTTACACGAGTATCAAGCTGACGAGTAATTAAGCGATCGCCATCAAAGTATATCTCTGTCGCACCTTTTTCTGCACCTAATTCCCCGATAATTAACTCAATGCTGGGTTGATTGTCTACGGAAGCACCTAAAACTAATTCTACGGGTTGAGTCATGGGGTAAGGTTGTCCGGTTTTAATGATAGGATGCCAACTATGACGTTGATTACGGCGATCCCAATAACGCACACCATAGCTATGATAAAGGTAGTCTTTGATTTCTATGCCTTGGGTGATTTGTAATGCACCATGTGCGATCGCTTCAAAAGGCAGACGACGACGGATTTTTTCTGGTTCAAAATATTGTTCTATCCATGTCTGCACCACTGGTAATTGTACAGTTCCACCAACTAATAATACTGCATTAATATCATCAATTTCTATGCCATAGCGTCGCGCTTGCTGTAGTAATGTCATCATTGAATCATGCAGCTTATCGAAAAATCCGTTTTCTTTCAAAATATTTTCAAAGGTGTAACGATCAAGATCCATTTCATAACTTTCAAAAGTTTGATCATTAAAATAAACTTCACTAGCTTGATCATGGGTAGATAACTGAATTTTCACTCGTTCTGCGAGTCGTGCGGTGAGAGAACTAACTGGTAATCCCTGGGTTTTTGCAAAATAATCTACTATCCAATTATCAATATCAGTTCCGCCGAGATTTTGCCCTGCTTTAGCTAATACACGGGCTGTTTTAGGCTTTTGTTTAGAATCTTCACCTAGAGTTTTATCACCCCATTTAAGGAGAAATCCTAAAGGTTTGGTTTTAGCCTGTTTCCCCTGATCTAAGCTTACCAAAGACAAATCTAATGTTCCTCCACCAAAGTCAACAACCAAGAGAGTTCCTTGATCTGCTAAACCATACCCTAAAGCCGCAGCGGTGGGTTCATCCAACATTCGTATTTGTGCGACGGGTAGTGATTGACAAACTTTCCCTAACCAGTAACGATAGGCTTCAAAGCTGTCTACAGGTGCAGTTAAAACTAAGGAATCTATGTTCCCTTCCAGGATGGCTAATTCGGCAATTACCTGGCTTAAAAACCATTTTCCTACTTGTTCAAAGGTAATGTTTTTACCATCCAGTTCTGGTAAAAAACCCTGAATATCTGCACCGATTCCGCGTTTAAAGTTACGGAAAAATCTTTGATCAGTTTTTATATCTAAACCGCGATCGCACACCTGTTGTCCAGCTATAATTGTCTCCGCACTGGCATTTTCTACATAAACTAAGCTGGGTATTAGTGGTGGGTTGAGGAATTGTTGCGCTGATAACCCAGGCAAATTCAGGGTTTCTGCTTGTTGAGTGACAGGATTCCAACGAGTGATAACTGTGTTACTTGTGCCAAAATCAATAGCGATCGCCATATCTTAATATTATTTCAGAAAATAGAGAACAGGATGCAAGGGGACAGGGGATAATTACTTATTACCAATTACCAATTACCCACCACCTATTACTAGAATAAACGGGGTAGTTCATCACATCCCCAGGAATTACTGCAATTTGGTACTCAATTACTCCAAAGTTCACTATTATTATTTTTTTTAAGCTGATTTTGCCAGTGGGATTACTCCTGATGATATTAAAGTTGACGGTAAAAGCACCCAATTTACTTGGACTTTTGCCGAAAACGTGGCTGTTAAAAATCCTTTTAGTGGCGTAACTTTGAGTATTGCTGGGTTACTATCAGCCGCATGGTTAGCCGTGCTACATTTAAGATATTAGATCCCCGACTTCTTAAAGAAGTCGGGGATCTGGTAGTTTAGCAGCATAGAAAAATCAAAGTTCCACCCAAACTATCCGGATGGAGGAAGACAGGCAATGGATACTCAAATAGTAGATGCACCTTAATTAAACTATTACCCTCAGCTTTTAGTTGGGGGTTTTTCTTGGCTTTGGGATTTCTATTTTAGCAACTTGTCATAGGAAATGTCAAAAATTTTATTTGAAAATAGCAGGCAGTAAATTGGGGGCTAACCATAGGGCATAACCAATAAAACCAAATAGTATAGTAATTAAAAGAGTAGCAATATAGCTAATACACATTAGTAAACCATCCGATTCAATGGTCGCAACGGCTAAAAGTAAAATCCCCACAGTCGGAATAGGATTGGTAAAAGGAATGGGGGAAATTAATAATATTGTTAACCAAGAGATGCACAGCCCGTTAAATCGCCAAATCCAAGCATGATTAGCGACTTTTTGTAATCGGGGACGGGCAATTTTTTCTAATATCCTGGTAACACGACGCAGATTTTGTAAGATGATTTTAGCGAAAGCGTTGGGAAATTTATAATTAGCAATTTTTTTGGGTAGCCAAGGCGTTTTTCTTCCTAAAACCATTTGCAATGATAATAATAAACAAGCACCGCCTAAAGGACTAGTCAAGCCTGGAGGCATAGGAAATAAAAAAGGTAATACTAGTAATGTGATTACCAAGCTAAACCCCCGTTCAGAAGTTTCTGCGAGGATATCACCTAAAGTTAGCGGCTGTTCACTTAAACGTTCTAGAAGAGATTTAATTTCTTGAGAAAAGCGTAAATTCATAGCTATGATTTTAATGATTTTTGTGATTCTTATAATACAGCAAAATTGAGGAGTGAACCCCTCTAGATGCTTACTTGTTGACAGATAGGAGTTTTGATGTTGATTTTTTACCTCGTTGACTGGCAACCTGCTGTTTAATTACATAAATAATAGTCAAGATATCATCAAGTAAATCAGATGAATCAGGTAAATCATAGTTTAAGATGATAGTTAGGGAGCTAAAACAGCGATCGCTTGAGGAACAACCCGAAACACAGCCGGAGTATGGGTGGTGATTTCTCCATCTGTATTAATAGAATGGGGTCTGCGAGTGTATACTGTGATTTCCTGACCTTCCAGGGCGCGAACATTTGGCGAATGAATATGTCGTCCTTGACGCATAGCCGGCAGCAAAGGCAGAATTTGCCACCAATGATCAATTTCTAAGCTATAAAGATCCAGCCTTTGATCATCTATAGCTGCATCGTGAACTACAGCCATCCCCCCACCATAATAGCGACCATTACCCACAGCAATTTGCACAGTTTTAACATAAATTGATTCATCATTCATGCGAATTTCTGCACTAAAAGGGCGGGATTTCCAAATTACTTGGAATGCAATTGCCGCATAAGCAAATATACCCCAACGCCGTTTAATTTCCTTAGTTAATTGTTGAGTAATTTTTACACTTAACCCCAAACTAGCCACATTAAAAAAATATTTGCCATTTACAGAACCTAAATCAATCCTCCGTAACTTTCCAGAAGCAATAATTTGACACGCTTCTATTAAAGAGTTAGGAATTCCTAAAGTCCTTGCTAAGTCGTTAGCAGTTCCTAATGGTAAAATACCCAAAGGTAATTGAGTCTCAACTATCGCCTCAATAGCAGCATTAAGTGTACCATCACCGCCACCCACAATTACCAAATTTATTTCTTGTTGATAATGCCGAATCAAATCACCTAATTGATTTGGATGTTCTGTAGATTCTGTAATTATCTCTAAACCCAATTTATTGAAACAATTTATCGCTTCTTGGTAACGTTCTTGTCCTTTACGGGAATTACTATTTACTAACAATAGTGCGCGGATACTCATTTTAGCTGCCTTTTGTAGTTTGTATATGGAATTATTTACATCAATTTACTGAAAATCTCAGTGCAGGATGATTAAAAGGTTGAGACTTAACTGATTATACAATACAGTAATATGGTTCTAGTATAACGGAGCATCAATTATTTGGTTTTGTCTATAGTAATCATTATTTAGTTTGAATAAAAATATTCCCGACTTATTTATATCTATCTAAAGAAATATCTAGAATATCTATTATTTAATAATATTTTGACTTGGTTTTATTGATATAGAATAGTGGCAGTTTTGCAACCCAAAATAAATATGAGTTCATTAACAATTTTACAAAACATTGAAAAACATCTTCCCATCGCTTTTTGAGCTTTGTATGCCCAAATCTTTGATTTTAGAGCAATTCTCATTTTAAGGTTTCATGACATTGAAACCTTAAAAATTTTAAAAATCTCTAAACCAATAATTTTGTAGGGGCAAACCCCCCGTGGTTGCCCCAAATACCGGGGTAGGCACGGGGGCGCTACCCCCACATTAAATCCAAATCTTTTAGATAATTATTGAACATAAGTAGGTGAACAGAAAAATTTAAAGGTATATAACGGTATGTAAAGTTGTCTCAATACGAGATTCTGATTGAGTTTCAGCCATTTTAAAAAACGCAATACCCCTCATTTTTATTTTGTTCACTTACTTAAACGAATACATAGCAACTAGAGGATATTACTCGCAAGATCATGACTTCTAAGAAAAAAGTTAACGATCGCTCACAGTTGTGCAAGAGTAGAGAACAGTAGTATGCTAAAAAGAGTGCCTTATTTAACCCTGACTCGGTGAATTCTGCTGTAAGAGTGAATTAACTGCGCTCTTGTGACAAATCTATGGTAAATATAAATATGCAATATAATAGTGTTATCGTTACTATAGCCACAGTTAATTTTGATAATATAGTCAGCTTTTATACTCAATTACTAGAACAAAAACCAAAGAAACTTATTCCCCATATCTATGCTGAGTTTCACATTGCTGGTTTAAAGTTAGGTATTTTTAAACCTAAATCAACAAATGAGCCAGAATTTGTTGTTAATTCCCAAAGTCCGCTCAGTTTATGTTTGGAAGTGAATAATTTAGAAACTGCCATATCTCACCTGACATATTTAGGCTGTACCTCACAAAGAGACATTTCTATAGCTTCTCACGGACAAGAAATTTATGCCTACGACCCCGACGGCAACCGTTTAATTTTACATCAATCTCATCAACAGGGACCAGGCAAATATTATGATCAATGACCAATGACAACTAACAAACAATAAATGTCAATCACACAAAATTACAAATTAAATTTGATTCAATGGTATCCCGGACACATTGCCAAAGCTGAAAAAAATCTCAAAGAACAGCTAAAACGGGTTGATGTGGTTTTAGAAGTAAGAGATGCCCGTATTCCTATAACTACAAATCACCCCCAAATGAATGAATGGGTGGGGACAAAAGCCAGGATATTGGTACTCAACCGGGTAGATATGATTTTGCCACAAGTGCGATCGCGCTGGATAGAGTGGTTTAAAAATCAAGGCGAAGTTCCATATTTTACCAACGCCCAACATGGTCAAGGTGTCACCGCCATAGCCAAAGCCGCCCAAGCAGCAGGTATTGAACTTAACCAACGCCGCACAGACAGAGGAATGTTACCCCGTCCCGTCCGGGCTGTCGTCATTGGTTTTCCCAATGTCGGTAAATCAGCCTTAATTAACAGGTTGATAGGAAAACGAGTCGTAGAAAGCGCTGCCCGTCCCGGTGTTACTAGGCAACTGCGGTGGGTAAGAATTTCTGATCAATTACAATTACTGGATGCCCCTGGTGTCATTCCTGCCAGACTGGACAGCCAAGCCGCAGCCGTCAAATTAGCTATTTGTGACGATATTGGTGAAGCAGCTTATGACAATCAACTCATAGCCGCAGCATTCGTAGATATACTTAACGAACTTCAGGAAACACATTCTCATTTATTACCACCACATCCATTACTGTCACGGTATGAGATAGATTCCATCATCCACACAGGAGAAGACTACTTACAAGTCTTAGCAGAACATCGTTATAAAGGTGATGTAGAACGTGCTGCCAGACAAATGATCACCGATTTTCGGAAAGGACTTTTGGGTAATATTTCCTTAGAATTACCACCATTTTAAATACTAATTTGTGATATTTTCAAAATTAGCATTAGAGGGTGTTTGAAAAGTATTAGATGAAACCGATAATCTCCAGAAACCTAACCCCCTCCCCCACCTCCCCTACCCCCTCACCTCCCCTACCCCCCCCACCTCCCCTACCCCCCCACCTTCCCAAAGCATCCGGGAGATTAAAGGGGGTAATTTATTTTTTGGTGTTCCCTAATACTGGAGAGGTTTACCAGAGGGGTTTCATATTTGGTTAAACTATGAACCGTTTACAGTATAATTGCACTGATACTTGCGCCCTTAGCTTCGAGCCTGATATAACAGTCATGAATCAACTTACCCTCGTTTTCCAGCAAGAAGGACATACCGAAACATTAGTTCCAGTAGATAAAGATGTATTTATGATTGGACGGTTGCCAGAATGTGACATGGTATTACCCATTGAAGGAATTTCTCGCAATCATGCGCGAATCGTCAAAAGTTCTGATCATGTGTGGACTATTCAGGATTTAGGTAGTAAAAATGGTACGCAAGTTAATCAGTATTTGATTACGGGTATCCAAGAATTAGCTAATAATGATGTAATTTCCTTGGGCAACATTAAATTATTAGTAAAATTCAAAAATATAAATACAAATGGTAATACTAATATATTTTTAGAAAAGGTCAATACTCAACTACAAAAAACAATTTTTCGGAATGTTGAGGAACTACAACAACAATGGATAAGTGCTAATACTATTAATAGCAATAACAATAATCAAAATGAAACTATTGCTCGTCTTAAAGATTTGGTAGATATAGCTAAAAATCTTTGTGCTGCTGCATCTATTGAGGAAATTTTCTTCCAAGTACAACAGGTGGTTTTTCGTTATCTTGATAGTATTGACCGATTAGCCCTATTAGTAAAAATCGATGATTATGGTAATTTAGAGTTAATAAATTCTGCCACTAGAAATATTTCCGAACAAGAACATTTAGCTACAGATGGTAGTTGGATTAGTCGCAGTATTTGTCAAAAAGTATTTGCAGAAAAAATTGCTATTCAAAGTGCCGATACTCAATCTGATCAACGTTTTTCTAGGGAGAAAAGTATTTTAGTTAAAGGTATTCGTAGTGCTATGGCTGTCCCATTATGGGATGAACACAAAGTAATTGGAGTTCTCTATGCTGATGCTAGTCTGTCTTCATCTCATTGGGAAAGCGAAGGGGAAGAAGAACTCAGCTTTTTTTCAGCTTTGGCTAATATTGTAGCTTCTAGCGTGCAACGTTCGTTGTTAGTAGACAAACTCAAAAATGAAGAAGTAATTCGTCATCGTTTAGAAAGATACCATTCTCCGGCTGTTGTCCAACAATTGATAGCTGTTGGTGGTTCTCCTGATGGACGTTTAGCGCCTAGAGAAAATGAAATTAGTATTTTATTTGCAGATTTAGTCGGTTTTACGGCAATTTCTGAACGATTGACACCTACAGAAATTGCTCAATTATTAAATAATTTATTTGAAGAAATGTTGAAAGAAGTATTTTTGTATAGTGGTACCTTAGATAAATACATTGGTGACTGTATTATGGCATTTTTTGGCGCTCCTGACCCAGATCCAGGTCATGCAGATAGGGCAGTTGCCTCAGCGAAGGGAATGCTAACTCGGTTAAAACATCTCAATGCTAATCATTTTTGGCAAGAACCTTTACAATTACGGATTGCTATTAACAGTGGTAAAGCTGTAGTTGGTGATGTTGGTAGTTCTCAGAGGGTGGATTATACTGCTTTAGGAACGACAATTAATTTGGCAGCTAGGATGGAGACTATTTGTTCTCCTGGTGAATGTGTAATTAGTGAAGTTACTTATAATATGTTGTCAGAAAAATCTGATTTTTTTGATATCGGAGCTTATCGTTTTAAAGGAATTGATCGTTCCATTAAGCTATATCAAACTAAAATGTATGAACTATAATATTGCTGACGATGTGCTGTAATGGGTAGTGGGTAATCTGGAATAGAGCGTAATTTACAATATTATCCAAAAATCCTGTTGATATTGTGACAATTTTATAGGCTTTTGGCATACTATTGGCAAATTGGCGAGGTATTGATTTAATGACAAATTATTTTCATTATTTTCCCTCCAAGTCAATTTTCGTGTTAGCTTCTGTAGTGAATGTGTGTAAGACTGGTAAACTACCTCAAACTATTTTTTAATGGGAGGTCAGGTTATGGCTATAGCTACTATTAATCCCACCACTGGGGAAACGCTCAAAACTTTTGAGCCACTAAAAGATACAGAAATTCTTGCCAAGTTGGATTTAGCAGGAAAGTCTTTTGAAGGATATCGTCAGACGAGTTTTGTAGAGCGATCGCACTGGTTAGAACAAGTAGCAACTATTTTAGACCAAGAAAAGGCAGATTTAGGGAAATTGATGACCCTGGAGATGGGTAAACCATTAAAAGCGGCGATCGCAGAAGTTGAAAAATGCGCCCTGGTTTGTCGTTATTATGCCGAAAATGCCCCTAGTTTTCTAGCTGATGTCACCATTAAAACCGATGCTAGTCATAGTTTTGTAAAATATCAACCTTTAGGGGTAATTCTCGCCGTCATGCCTTGGAATTTTCCATTTTGGCAAGTTTTCCGGTTTGCTGCACCAGCACTCATGGCAGGCAATGTGGGGCTACTCAAACACGCTTCCAATGTGCCACAGTGCGCCCTGGCGATCGAAGATATTATCAACCGTTCCGGCTTTCCCAAAGGTGTATTTCAAACATTGTTAATTGGTGCTGCCCAAGTTGCCAATTTGATGGCTGATGATCGCATCAAAGCCGCAACCTTGACAGGTAGTGAACCAGCCGGTGTATCCCTCGCCGTTGCATCTGGGAAACAAATCAAAAAAACTGTTTTAGAATTGGGGGGTAGTGACCCATTTATTGTTTTAGAAAGTGCCGATTTAGAAACAGCAGTTAGCACCGCAGTAACAGCGAGAATGTTAAATAATGGACAATCTTGTATTGCTGCGAAACGCTTTATAATTGCTGAATCTGTGGCTGATCAATTTGAAAAACTGCTGTTAGAAAAATTTCAAGCTTTGAAAATTGGTAATCCAATGGCAGCAGATACAGATTTGGGACCATTGGCAACTCCCGATATTCTCCAAGAATTAGACCAACAAGTTAAAAATGCGGTAAAAAGTGGTGGTAAAGTCCTCACAGGTGGACATCCTTTAACAGAAATGTCGGGGAACTTTTATCCGCCCACAATTATCATAGATATTCCTGTAGATACACCAATTGCCCAAGAGGAATTTTTTGGACCTGTGGCATTATTATTCCGAGTTCCTGATATCGAAGCGGCAATTAAATTAGCTAATGATAGTCCCTTTGGTTTGGGTGCAAGTGCATGGACAACAAATACAGAAGAACAAAATCGCCTAATTCAAGAAATTGAAGCCGGGGCAGTATTTATTAACAGCATGGTTAAGTCTGATCCTCGTTTACCTTTTGGGGGAATTAAGCGTTCTGGTTATGGTAGAGAATTGAGTATTCAAGGTATTCATGAATTTGTGAATATCAAGACAGTTTGGGTGAAATGATTGTTTTTTTGAAACGCAGATGAACGCAGATGGACGCAGATAAAGGCAGATAATTGGTTTTTATTTATGCCTTGATTTGGTGATTTTGATATTTTTTTATTTTGAGGAAATGATATGAATACCGCAGAATTATTAGTACAGTGTTTAGAAAACGAAGGAGTTCAATATGTTTTTGGACTCCCTGGAGAAGAGAATTTGCACGTTTTGGAAGCTTTAAAAACATCATCAATTCAATTTATTACTACCCGTCATGAACAGGGTGCTGCATTCATGGCTGACGTTTATGGTAGGTTAACAGGAAAAGCCGGAGTCTGTCTTTCTACCCTTGGTCCTGGGGCAACTAATTTAATGACTGGGGTGGCAGATGCTAACTTAGATGGTGCGCCATTGGTGGCAATTACGGGGCAGGTGGGAACAGATAGAATGCACATTGAATCCCATCAATATTTAGATTTGGTGGCAATGTTTGCCCCAGTTACTAAGTGGAATAAACAGATTGTCAGACCGAGTATTACACCCGAAGTTGTGAGAAAAGCCTTCAAGCGATCGCAAACTGAAAAACCCGGTGCTGTTCACATTGATTTACCAGAAAATATTGCCGCCATGCCTGTCGAAGGCAAACCTTTAAATAAGGATAATAGCGAAAAAACCTATGCTTCCTTTGCCAGTATTCGCGCCGCTGCTGGGGCAATTTCCCAAGCCGTTAATCCCATCATTTTAGTCGGAAATGGCGCAATTCGCGCCCATGCTAGTGATGCAGTCACGCAATTTGCCACCCAAATGAATATTCCCGTCGTCAATACTTTTATGGGTAAAGGAGTTATTCCCTATACTCATCCTTTAGCACTTTGGTCTGTGGGATTACAACAACGAGATTTCATTATCTGCGGCTTTGATAATACAGATTTAGTCATAGCAATTGGCTATGATTTAATTGAATTTTCCCCCAAAAAATGGAATCCTGAAGGAACAATTCCTATTATTCATATTGCGGCAACTTCTTCAGAAATTGATAGTAGTTATATTCCCCAAGTAGAAATAGTTGGTGATATTTCTGATTCCCTCAATGAAATATTAAAATTAGCAGACAGACACAATAAACCCAATCCCTATTCTATTAGCTTGCGTTCTAACATTCGCGCTGATTACGAAGAATACGCCAAAGATGATGAATTTCCTATTAAACCGCAAAAATTAATTTATGACTTGCGGCAAGTTATGGGACCAGATGATATTGTAATTTCTGATGTTGGCGCACATAAAATGTGGATTGCTAGACATTATCATTGTCATAGTCCCAACACTTGTATTATTTCCAATGGTTTTGCCGCTATGGGTATTGCCATCCCCGGTGCATTAGCCGCAAAATTAGTTCACCCAGATCGTAAAGTTGTCGCTGCCACTGGTGACGGTGGTTTTATGATGAATTGTCAAGAATTAGAAACAGCTTTGCGAGTCGGAACACCATTTGTTACTCTGATTTTTAATGACGGTGGCTATGGTTTAATTGAATGGAAGCAAGAAAATCAATTTGGTCCAGGTAACTCATCTTTTGTCCATTTTGGTAATCCTGATTTCGTCAAATTTGCCGAAAGTATGGGATTAAAGGGTTATCGCGTCGAATCCGTTGCGGATTTTATTCCTTTACTGAAAGAAGCTTTGGCACAAAATGTACCAGCGGTGATAGATTGTCGGGTAGATTATCGAGAAAATCGCCGTTTTACCAAAAAAGCCGGTGAGTTAAGCTGCGAAATTTAAATCCTTGTGGGGTAGGTATTTTCCCAATCTTGAAATCCTATCCCACAATCTCAGATATCCTGAATACGGAGCGGTTTAGCAGTGCTAAATCTCCACAAATCTAGGTCTTTATTGATTTTATTTATTGTGGTTCTTTAGCACTTGTTATGCTAATAAATGTGTATTCTCAATTAGGGTTAACACAATACAAAGAATTAGGATCTTTGTAATTTCGATGAGTTGCTTTGTAAAGTAATTGAGCCTGGTATTCTTGTCGACAATATTCATCCAAATTAAGGCCTACTGGACTAATATCCTGTGAATCATTAGTACCATGAGTCATTCCTCTTTTTTTGAACTGACATACCCATCGAAATACTGGATAAACCAGTGGCTTATCTGTGCTTAACTTGTGGGAAGGGATAGCTACGTAATAATTTTCTACGTTCTCTTTTGGATATCTCTCCCTGAATGCTTCTTTAGTTGTCTCATGTTTACACACATCATGCAAATTAATTTTTGCTTCTTGATACGTCTGGTTTTGAAAATCACCCGAATAAAATGTCCATGAAATTGATCCCGTTCCTAGTGCCACTATAATATTAATTAATATGGGATTATTCTTTAATATCCCTATTAATTTAGATAATTGCTCAATTAAATCAGTCAGAGCAAGTAAAATGCTATGAACTTGGGAATTCATATTCTGTTTTTTATCAGAATCAGCATTCTGGATTTGATCAGGATCTTTATCTGGTGTAGGAGAATGTGACATAAAAAAAGTTAAAGTACATTTCTAAAACCTGCATAAATATACCAGAATCATAAAATCTTGTCAAATCTACTACAATGGCAATGATCAAATTATTCAATAGTATAAAAGAGAATTTATGTATTTTACCTTGATTTTTTCTACCCTTAAATACTCCTGCTGGTACTCCCCATAGGGATCTTAATTAAATAGACACTCTATACCAAATTTCTATAAAGTTTTGCTTTTATACCTAGTCCAAATTGGAAAAAACTTTGATTTGTAGATTTGTAGGTTGGGTTGAAGTATAAAACCCAACAAAGCAGGAAATGGACTGGGAAAAAAATTAGAATCTGTGCAACAAACAGCACAGATTTTTCTAGCTGAAAGTATTATTTATAAGTAAATCAAAACTTAGATTTTTTCACCTTCTCCCATAAACTAATTTATATTTTGACTATTTTTTTCTAAGAGGATGTTTGAAAAGTGGTATTCCGTAATTTTCATCACATTGCTACCCCCCTTTCCCCTTGTAAAGGGGGGAAACAATAAAAATCCAGTTCCCTCCCCTTTACAAGGGGAGGGTTAGGGTGGGGTAAAAAATATTTGATACATCAACCATAACTTTTCAAACACCCTCTAACAACAATCAAAATCATTTTGACAAATCAATAAAATTGGGGATTACTTTTACAGGATGCTATGTTCCCAACTTCTATGCAAATTTGTCAAAATCCCAATTGTTCCAACCCCTTCAACCCGAAAACCTCTAAATCTTGTCTGAGTTGTCAAGAAAGTAATTTTGGGGAAATGCTGCGAAACCGTTACCGGGTTTTGAGGTTATTAGGTGAAGGTGGATTTAGCAGAACCTACGCTGCTGAAGATGTAGATAGACTGAATGCACCCTGTGTAATTAAGCAATTTTTCCCCCAAGTTCAGGGAACTGGACAACGTGCCAAAGCAGCGGAATTTTTCAGAGAAGAAGCTTTTAGACTCTACGATTTGGGAGAAAACCATGGCCAAATTCCCCGACTTTTAGCTTACTTTGAACAAGGTTCTAGTTTGTATTTAGTACAGGAATTTATTATTGGGAAAACTCTTCTCGAAGAACTGCAAAATCAAGCTTATGATGAAACCCAAGTTCGGCAACTTTTGGCTGACTTATTACCAGTTATAGATTTTGTTCACAAACATAATGTAATTCACCGCGATATCAAACCAGAAAACATTGTGCGTCGAGATAGTGATAGAAAACCCGTATTAATTGATTTTGGAGGTGCGAAACAAGTTACTCAAACCAGTATAGCTAGACAAGCAACAGCTATTTATACCCTTGGTTATGCCCCAACTGAACAAATGGCTGGGTTTGCTTGTCAAGCAAGTGATTTATATGCCTTGGGTGTCACTTGTGTACGCTTATTAACTCAAGATCTACCATTACAAAATGATTATGGACAACTTCAAGATCATCTTTATGATGCCATGAATGCTAAATGGTTATGGGCAGAACGTTTACGAATCAAAGGAATTACTATTAGTGATGAATTAAAGCAAATCCTAGATAAGTTACTCCAACATTTTGCACATGATAGATATCAATCAGCAATGGATGTTTTGGATGATTTAAACTTTCCTAAATCTCCCGTAGTCATTAAATTTTCTTCCTTTCCTAAACCACCATTAATACTTCCACCTTCCCCAAAAATTACTGTTCCCTTACCTTCTTTGTCCAACTTTGATTTTTATGTAATTACCGTAGATACTTCGGGGAGAGAAGTTAACCGTGATAGACGAAATACTAAATATTTTAAAGAAGAATTAGGCAGAAATACAACTTTAGAAATGGTATCAATTCCCAATGGGAATTTTATCATGGGTTCTCTAAGTTGTGAAGGTGATGATGATGAACGTCCTCAACATCAAGTCATAGTTCCAGCGTTTTTCATGGGAAAATATCCTATTACCCAATTACAGTGGAGAACCATAGCAGCTTTACCTCCAGTTCAACAAGAATTGCCCCCTAACCCCTCAAAATTTAAAGGTGCAAATTTGCCTGTCGAAAATGTTTCTTGGTATGAAGCTGTGGAATTTTGTGCCAGATTGGCAATTAAAACTGGGAGAGAATATCGTTTACCTAGTGAAGCCGAATGGGAGTATGCTTGTCGCGCAGGAACTACCACATCTTTCCATTTTGGAGAAACTATTACTTCTGATTTAATTAACTGTAGCGGTAGCGATACTTATTCTGTAGAACCAAAAAGTAGATTTCGGAAAGAAACAACTAATGTTGGTTATTTTGAAGTTGCTAATGCTTTTGGTTTATATGATATGCACGGATTAGTCTGGGAATGGTGTGCAGATTCTTGGCATAATAACTATCATGGCGCACCTACAAATGGTAATGTCTGGGAAGATGGTGGTGATAAACATCGTCGGGTTTTAAGGGGTGGTGCATGGAATTTTGGTGCAGAACTTTGTCGCAGCGCTAGTAGAAGTTGGAATGAAGCAGACGGTGGTTTAAGAATGTGTGGGTTTCGGGTAGTATTTTCTGTTTAAATTGAATTAGTAGTGAGGACTTTAGTCCTCAAAGTTAACAACAACTAATCTAAATTAAATTCCACAAATTCCGGTAATCCTGGATATATCATGTTCCGATCTATGGCTGAGAAAATTTTATTATTAGTATGATCAGAATTTAAACAGCGACAAACTAATTGGGCAACATCTGCACGATGAATAGTACCCACAATCTGAGGATTTTCGGTGATAATTCCGTTGTTGGTTGCTGGTGCTGATTTTAAACCACCAGGACGGATAATTGTATAGTTAAGTCCGCTGGAAATTAAATATTGTTCTGCTTTTTCTTTTTCAATTAAAACTGGTTTGAGTGCTTCTAAAGCTTGGGGCGGTAAAGCCACCACACTATCACCACTACCAATGGAAGTTACGAGAATAAACTTTTTAACTCCTGCTTTGACTGCGGCATCAATGAGGTTTTTATTACCGATATAATCAGGTTTGATATTATCTGTGGGTAAACCACCTAATGTACTGATAACGGCTTGAATAGGTTCATTTCCTAAAATTGCCTGTTCAATATCAGTTACATTTAACGCATCTCCTAGAATTGGATAAACACCCATTGCTTTTGCTGCCACAGCAGCGGCTTCTGTTCTCAACAGGGCTTTAACTTGAATTTGTTGTGCTATCAAATATTTAGCGATTTCTTGCCCAACACCGCGACTAGCACCGGCTAGAAAAATGGAAGATGAGATTAACATAATTAGTCTATAAAAAGATGCTATACTTACATTTAGCACAAAACTGTCATTTTAGAACGGAACTATTTCAAAGGCAAAAGTACCAATTAAATGTTCATCAATATAGACTTCTATTTGATGTTTACCCAAAGGATCTCCAGCAGCAATAGTCCAAAAATTTTCAATTACACCATTCACAGGTGTTACTGTGCGTGTGGAAGTTGCTGTTTTTCCATCTTTCGATATGGAGAAATTTTTATTATTTTCTGTTGTCCAAGTTTCGGGGGCTTGTGGTAAAGTTAAAACTTCCCGCCATTTAACTTTACCTTTGATGTTACCTTGATAGTTGTTAAGTGTAATTCTCCAACCATAAGCATCACCTTCTTTTAATGGAACTGTAGTTGTTGGAAAAAAATTAACTTTCCCTTCTGGGTTGACTATCTTTACGCCAAATTCACTCTTATTAACAACTATTTGCTGATTAATAATTGGTTGATCATAATTTATTATACTTCCTGCCAAAGCCATGTTAGACTTATGGCAAACCGGAGTTATTATCGGCAATATCAAAGAAATCAAAACTAATAAAAACTGGAAATTTATAATTTTCATCAACTTTATTTTCTAGTAAGTAAGTAGGATACAAAATGTATATATCCTACTAGAAAAAAGTATTTTTGGCAATAGTTAATCTTCATCAAGTGCAGGTAAAAATTCTTCAAATTGCCACAATTGATCTTTCTTTTCTAGAAACCAAATTCGAGTTTCTGTGGTTAATTTACCCCAGATTACATCAACAGGAACATGGGGAGAAGCATATTGAAACTCTTCACCAATAATTCTGAGATTATCCTCTATATTCCGAGGCATACCAAAATCTTCCCAATCAATTTTGACATTCCTGCCGGTAACTCCCGCAGTCGGATCAAAAACTAATTGTGCGGTTCTGATTAAATCAGCAAAGTGTTGTGCTTTTAGTCCAATTACTTCTTGGATTTGAGGTGATTGTTGAGGATCTTGAGACATTTTCGCTGGAGTTGTGTAGATGTATAATTTAGAAAAATTACTGCCAGAGATAATCCCAGTATTCCCATTTTAGCTCAAAAAATCCAAAGAAAATCAATATTTCTATCTTGTTGTTTCGTCAGGAATAAGTAATTGGACAAAAATATTTACAGTCATTGCGAGCGAAGGGAAGCAATCACAACCCTTGGAATTGCTTCATTTCACTTCGTTCCATATGGCTAACGCCACGCAACGCTTACGCAATGACATTGTGTAATTAATTCTGTCTCACTACTTATCCTTAATCTTGCCCCCATATTTAAGTAGGTGAACACAATAAAACCAAACTGTGTAAAGAAACGTAAAATCGCTGAAAACTTCTTTACTCTTGCCTCTTGCCTTGCTATAACGACAATTTTCAACGCCAACCTACTTACATCACCCTAATATAGGAATCCGGTTTGATTCCTGATAGCGAAGCGTGGCGTTAGCCATATTTTCCGTTGAGTTAGGGAACTAAGCTCAGGGACTTCCAATTAAAAAAATACCCAAAAATTTCTTGTGGTGCGGGCATACTATGGCTAACGCCACGCTACGCTATCGACAAGCTCAGTACAAGTCTTGCCCGCTAATCATCAAGGACAGGCAGGATGCCCATCCCACAAAATTGGGTAATTTATTTTTTGGTGTTCCCTCAAATCCCTGCCACATCTCGTTCCTAGTCTCTGACTAGGAATGCAGTTGATGAGGCTCTGCCTCTAATATCATTGAAGGCAGAGCCTTCTAGAATTCATTCCCATACAGAGTATGGGAACGAGACGACTTGAGGTTTTTCGTAATTTTGTAAAAGTCCATGTCTGAACCGTGTTTAGTATAATTACAGTAACGCTGACATCTTTATACAGAAATGCTGCGATATTTACTATTTAGCCGTGTTTGATTAACTCCTATTTACTATGCTTCATTTTTAACTAGTGTCAGTTAAGAAAGTGTCACTCTCTACACTAGCCATTTGATTTTAAAAGAGATATTCTTAGTGAATGCAAGGAGTGATACCACTTCATTTTATATTTGTTACAATTTTCCTCGCGCTGCTTATACTTTCTGTTATTTGAGTCGCAGGTTTTAAATGTTACAATAGTAGTGAATTGGTAGAAAGTTATACGGGGAACGCTTGGGTTAAAAACTCAGGCGTTTTTTATGTGTCAAATAGCTGCACTTCCACAAATAGTATTAATTTACTAGTGCTTGATAATACTATTTATATTTTGTATAAGCAGAAATCTTTGTGCAAAGAAAACACCAACAAATAATTTAAGCAGTATTCTTAGGATAGAGGTTTTGTGGCTCAAGTAGGTTAAATATGGAAGCTGAGGAACTAAAACGGCGTTATCTTGCGGGCGAAACATATTTTGTTTCTGCGAAACTAATCAGAGCTAAACTAATTAATGCTTATTTGCCAGGGATTAATTTATGGGGAGCGGATTTAAGTGAAGCTAACTTAGCTAAAGCTAAACTTTGGGGAGCAGATTTGAGTAGAGCAAATTTAGCCAAGGCAAATTTAACAAGAGCAAATTTATCCGGTGTTAATCTTACTGAAGCAAATCTTCGAGGGGCTAGGCTGCATTATACTAAGTTGTATGGCGCGAATTTAAATCGTGCATATTATGATGAAAGCACCAAATTTCCCAGAAATTTTGATCCTCTTAGTCACAATATGCAAAAGCTGTAATTACAGCGATTTTCGGGTAAATGAACCACATTTTTTTGTCTCACGTTCCAGACGCAGAGGCGCAAAGAGGAATCAAGAGTTTGGTCTAAATACATGAAGACTGCTGTAATTGTCAATTAAACTTCTTCTGGTGCTGGTATGGGGAATATTTCTCCAGCTAAATATGCGGAAAAATGCTTTTGAAAATAAAGCCAAGAGGTCATATCTTCTCCCTCAATATAACTTTTTGGTGCTGCTTTATATAAAGGAACGCGAGTGTTAATTTCCTGTTGTAAAATTGGATGTAATTCTGTTAATCCACTAACTTTGTTACCTGTAGCACTGTAAATTAAATAACCAGGATGTTCACCCATTTTCATCCAGGGCAACCATTGACCGATTCTATCCCAGGATATGCTTAATTGTGTAACCGAATTTAATTGTGAATTTTCTAAATCTGCTGTGGGAACAGAGATTTTAAATAATTCTGCTGCTTGATAAATTCCTCCTGGACAATAATCAGGAAATTCGGGATTTTCAGCTAAAGGATTGGGATAATTAGGAAAGATGTCAAATACAAAATTAGTTTTTTCTCCGTCTAATTGCACAGGTAATTGACCTTTAAATTGACCCTGAACAGGACTATTAGCAACGTGCATAACAGTGACTGTTTCCTGTGTCCAAGGATTCTCCCATTTATGTAAAATCTCTTTGGTTTCTGGATTGAGGTAATAGGTTAATTCTCTAGAAGTAAAATCCCAACTACCTTCACCTGTGGTTATACACCGACTCACACTCATTCCCACAATTTTAAATAATAATTGTCGTTTTTCTCCAGGAATAAAACTATAAATATTTCCTGTCCAACTCAAAAAATTCGACTCCTTGGCATCTAGAGAAGCACGGGTTTTAATCCATTGCTTAACATCTACTAATTGAGTTTGGTCTATCATTATATATCTCCTTCAATACTAAAACAATTGTATTCAATGTTCCCTTTTGATTAATGTTGTATTTACTTTATTTAACGTGAGTTCGACGAAAATAATTTGACCCCTCTCCAAGCCTCTCCTTTGCACCTCTCCCTAACCCTCTCCTAAGAGGAGAGGGAAAAGGAATAACATTTAATACTGGAGAGGCTTAAAACTCTGATTTTATCTAAAAACAAACTAATATGCCCCTCTCCGCGTCGGAGAGGGGTTGGGGTGAGGTTCATCGAATTCACGTTTATTTAAACAAACCTACAAGATTTAGACTTCAAATGCCACTGTTATAGAGTTTTCCTGACTGCTGACAGAGATATTCTAATATCGCTTTGGTTTCATTGTTGGGAGACAACAAAACCTGCTGCACTCCCATTGACTTCTTAACTTTTGCCACCAATTTATGATGTAATTTTGTTGACTTCTCCATAATAATTGATTAAAGTAATATATTGAATATCCGCATCACGGATAATACAGAAAATACCACAGCGGTTAAAACCGCTCGCGCCGCTTCCCTCTCAGGTCTAAAGACACTGAGTTTCCCACTTACCGCGAAGTCTTATGAAACATGATCTTCTTCTTGCATTTCTAAATGGAGAGAATGATGAACAGGTTGCAAACGTTGGCGAATTGTGCCAATGATGATATAGAGAATTGGCACAATAAACAAACTCAAGAAAGTCGCCACAAACATTCCGCCAAATACCGCAGTACCTAAAGATTGACGACTTGCTGCACCTGCACCTGTAGCAGTTGCTAGGGGAAAAATTCCTAACAAAGTCGAAAAAGCAGTCATGAGAATTGGACGTAAACGACCTTGTGCTGCTTCTACTGCGGCTTTGGTAATTGATAAACCTTGCTGTTCTCGTAATTGGTTAGCAAATTCGACAATTAAAATTGCGTTTTTACTGGCTAAACCTATTAACATGACTAACCCAACTTGGCAAAATACATCATTATTTAAACCTCGTAATGATTGTGATGCTAAAGCTCCCATAATAGCTAAGGGAACTGACAACATAATAATCAAAGGGTCAACATAATTTTCATATTGAGCAGCTAAGACTAAAAAGACGAAAAGTAATCCCAAACCAAAAATTATCGGTGCTTGTCCACCGGATTCTTTTTCCTGAGCCGCAATACCTGACCATTCATATCCCATGCTTGTGGGTAATATCTTTTTAGCTAGTTGTTCCATAGCTAAAGTTGCTTGTCCAGAACTAGTACCAGGAGCAGGAGAACCGTTAATTTCAATGGAACGAAGTAAGTTGTAATGATTAATAGTTTGCGCTCCCGTTGTGGGAGTTAATTTGACCAAACTACTCAGAGGAATCATCTGATTAGTTGCAGAACGCACATTTAATAAACCAATATCATCAGGATTGGAACGAAACTGAGCATCTGCTTGGATGTATACCCGATATGTACGAGACAGAAAATTAAAATCGTTGACATATCTTGAACCCAAATAAGTTTGCAGGGTTTTAAAAATATCGTCAATAGAAACTTGTAGAGATTTAGCTTTGTTGCGGTCAACTTCAATTAAGATTTGGGGTGTGTTGGCGGTAAAGGTACTAAATACAGCTTGCAATCCGGGGGTTTGATTTCCCTGCATCATGAACTGACCAACGGTTTGCAGCATGGAATTTAAGCTGTTAGTTCCCGCTATATCTTGTAACTGAAATTGGAAACCACTAAAACTACCTAAACCGCGAATTGCGGGGGGATTAACCGGGAAAACTCTAGCTTCGGTAATTCCTGAAAAGCTTTTTCTTAAATTACCAATAATCGCTTGCACTGATTGATTTGGTTGTTTACGTTCGTCCCAGGATTTGAGGGTTGTGAAAATTACGCCACTGTTAGCGGTGCTACCACTAAAACCAAAACCACCGATCGCAAAAGTACCTGTAACTTCTGGTAATTTCAATATTTCTGCTTCTACCTCACTCATGACTTTACTGGTGTATTTGAGTGAAGAACCTTCTGGACCTTGGATAATGGTAATGAAATAACCCTGGTCTTCGTCGGGGAGAAATGCGGTGGGTACAGTCATGTACAACCAAGCGGTGAAACCTAATGAACCGATAAATAACAGGAGAATAATCGCTTTTATTCTCGTTAAAAATCTTAAAGAGCGCTCGTATCCCCAACCCATGGCTTCTAAAAACCAATTAATTCTACCAAATACCCAACCCAAAATCCCTCTAGGTGCGGGTCTTTGCCGCAACAACAAGGCAGAAAGAGAAGGCGTGAGGGTGAGAGCCAAAAATGTGGAAATGGCGATAGAAAAGGCAATTGTCAGGGCAAATTGTTTGTAAATTTGTCCAGTTGCACCGGGGAAAAAGGCGACAGGGACAAATACCGCCATTAATACTAGGGAAGTAGCAATTACTGCCCCAAATAGCTCTTGCATGGAGACTGAAGCCGCTTGACGGGGTGACATTCCTTGGTCTTGAATTAAGCGGGAGATATTTTCCACGACAATAATCGCGTCATCAACTACCATGCCGGTTGCGAGGGTTAAACCGAACATAGTTAAGGTGTTGATGGAAAATCCAAAGGCTTTGACGAAGGCAAAAGTCCCAACTAAGGATAGGGGAATAGTGATCACAGGAATTAAGGTGGTGCGCCAATCTTGTAGGAAAATAAAGATAACGAGAATTACCAGAGCGATCGCCTCTAAAAGAGTTTTTATCACTTCTGCCAAAGATTCTTCTACAATAGTCGTGGTGTCAAATGCCACTTGATATTTCATCCCCGGCGGAAAGCTTTGCGACAATCGCGCCATTTCCTTTTTGATTAAATTAGCCACGTCCAAAACATTACTTCCCGGTGCCGGAAATATCCCCAGTCCCACACCCTCATTCCCCTTAAACCGCAGAAATGAGCTATAGTTTTGCGCTCCCAATTCCGCCCTTCCCACATCTTTCAACTTAATCAAACTACCGTCACCAGCAGTTTTAATTACCACATTGTCAAATTCCTCAACTTCCGTCAGCCTACTAACTGCCCTCAAGTCAATTTGATACATCTGACCATCAACGGCTGGCTGTTGTCCAATTTGTCCCGCACCTACCTGTAAATTTTGTTCCTTCAGGGCATTAATCACATCATCAGTAGTTAGATTCCGACTAGCCAATTTATTCGGGTCAAGCCATAGGCGCATTGCATAGCGACGTTCACCAAAAATCCGCGCCTCACTGACACCTTTAATCCGCTTCAGGGCATCTACTAAATATAAATCTGCATAATTACTTAAAAAGACATTATTTAAGGCTTTATTATCACTAAACAAACCGATCGCTAACAGAATATTGTTAGACTGTTTACTCACAGTCACTCCTGTTTGCTTCACCGCTTCTGGTAACTGGGGTTCAGCCGAGGTGACGCGGTTTTGCACATCAACGGCGGCAATATCCTTATCCCGTGAAGCATCAAATGTGACAGTAATCGTACTACTACCATCATTACTACTGCTCGAAGTCATGTATTTAATGCCTTCGACACCGTTAATTTGCCGTTCTAAAATCGTCGTGACGGTACTTTCAACAATTTCCGCACTAGCGCCAACATAATTAGAATTGACGATAATCTGCGTAGGACTAATCTCTGGATACTGGGCTGTAGGCAATGTGGGAATACTGATTGCACCAACAAGTAAAATAATAATAGCGCAGACGCTGGTAAATACAGGTCGTTTAATAAAGAAGTTAACAAACATAAATTGGTAATTGGTGATTGATTAAGATTTACGGAATAACGAACCACAGAGGCACAGAGGACACAGAGAAATGAGGGTTTGAGAGATATTTTGCGTGAGTCCTATTGGTAATTGGTGATTACTTCTTTTCACTATTCCCTGTTTCTTCATTTTCAGGAATTATTGGCAGTCCATCTCTGAGGTTTTGTATTCCTGAAATTATCAATTTTTCATCCCGTTGTAATCCCTCAATTACTTGATAATCATTCCCTTTAATATTGCCTAACTTCACCTGTTTTTGTTTAGCTATTAATTGAGAACCATCTTGAGGAGATTTTCCAGTTTCGGCTACAAATACAAAGGTTTCTCCAGCGATTCGAGATATTGCTGTTGTGGGAATTAGCACTCCAGAACGTTGATTCCAAATCACTTTAGCCCGAATTAATTGATCTGCTCGTAGTTGCCCATTATCATTGTTATAAAGTGCTTTAACTAATATTGATTGAGAGTTATTAGTAATATTGGGAGAAATAAAGAATATACTACTATTGCCAATAATTTTACCTTGGGCGTTAATTAATTCCACTGGCAATCCTGGACGTAATTGTGTACCTTTTTCCAATGGCACCGGAATTTTAACGTCTAAAGGTCGGTTTTGGGTAATAGTTGCTAATGGTGTGGAAGTATTCACAAAATCCCCTACTTTAACGGGAACATCACCAACAGTTCCCGCAAAAGGAGCAGTTATTTTATAATACTGAAGTTGAACTTGTTGTTGTTTAATATTGGCATCAGATTGTTGTAAGGATTTTTCTACCTGGGATATGGTAGCTATTTGAGCTTGAATACGGGAATCTATCGCCCCTAGTTGGGCTTTTGCCGTCGCTAGTTTGTTAGCATATAAATCTTGAGTCTGACGAGATACAGCCCCTTGTGCAGCTAATTCAGAATAGCGCTTATAATCTTGTTGACTTAAGCGCATATTAGCAATATTTGCTAGGCGTTCTGCTTGCAAAGATTTCAGAGTAGCGCGAACATTTTCTAGTTGCGCTTGCGAGCCTTGACCAGCAGCGGATAAACTACTAACTGCGGCTTGTTGTTGTCGAGAATCTATTTGCAGAATCGCAGTCCCGGAGGAAACTGGATCTCCTGATTTCACGAATATTTGCGAAACCTGACCTTGAATTCTCGGTTGGAGGTTGACTGAACGCCGCGATTCCAGAATGGCTATATATTCCGTACTATCTTCAACTGTACCTGTTTGCACTGGGGATAGTTTAACCTTAACCCCCGGAGGTGGAGCATTAGCCGCTGCTGGATTTGGTTTTTCAGGATGTAGCAATTTCCATGCTATCCCGCTGACACCCCCAATTAATAACAATGCAGCTAATAGTAAGCGCAGCCACCGATTTGACTTGGGAGGTGACGGGTAAATGTCTTTAATATCGGTTTGAGGCTCAGGTAGTGTCATGGCTGATAACAAGTTGACGGAATGAATAGTTAAAACTCTATGTGTATGATATTAATTTTGAAACTTCTAATTTATAATGAACAGACAAAAATATGTATCATCTAATTTAAATATACAGGCTTTACATTTTTTTACAATCTATTAGCAAAATAATTATCCTGATGATCAATTTCTGAATTGAGTCATAGAGAAAACATTATCTACTTTAGCTCACCTTAAATATAGAAACAGCCTGATTTCTTTGTCACTGTCTTGAACTCAGGATTTATGCCATTTAATGACTAGTAAGTTTGTTCTATTAAATAAGTGCTGATTAATGCTTGTTTCTCTTTGGCAAGTCGCACCCGGAAATAGGAAAATTGTCTAGGCTACTCTTTCCCTAGTAGTCTGTCAACCCGAAAATGACGGGTGAAGGCAAGCAGGGGGAGAAGAGAGGCAGGGGGGGGAGGGAAGAACAGAAGTTTTTTCCGATCATTACCCGTCAAAATAAATTTGACGAACTACTAGTTAGAATTTAACTTAAGCTGTTATTAACCTCAAAATCAACATGATTAATAAATTAACACAACGGTTATTGACTTTGGCTCTTATTTTTGCCATTACCTTTTTCTCCTGGGAAGTTCCTTTGGCTCGTGCTAGTCACTTATTCACAAACTCTGGAGAAATTAGCGATAATATCAAATTATCTGAATATGATTTTACTCCCCAAGAAAATCAAGCACTACAAGGGATTCGTCAGCGTCGAAATAAAGAAATTGCGGCAATTTTAGATTTATCTCAACGTGATTTGCTTGCTCACGAATTACACAATGGTGATAATATTGATCAAGCTTTGGCAGCATTAGATTTAAGTTCTGAACAACGAGAATTAGTAAATTCTATAAATGTCTTCACTAATTTGAAATTGAAGGGTATTTTTTCCCATCATAGTTTACTTGATAGTCATAGATAAGGTTAGGGATTGGTAAGTTATGCCAGTTGTGGGAAATATGATTTTTCTGCAACTGGTAATTGTCAGAATCAGGATGTCCAGGATTGAAGGATGAACAGGATGAACGCAATCAATTGCAAAGTATTTATTAGACATCTCCAAAAATTAAAGATACTTGACCTGAAAACCCTGTAGAGACGTTCCATGGAACGTCTCTACAATCTTTTTTGGAGATGTCTATTAAGTAATTGGACAAAATATTTACAGTCATTGCGAGCGAAGGGAAGCAATCACAACCCTTGCAATTGGTTCATTTCACTTCGTTCCATATGGCTAACGCCACGCAACGCTTACGCAATGAAATTGTGTAATTAATTCTGTTTCACTACTTATCGACGAACTAAGTTTTTTGCTAGTCTGGTTGCAGTGTTGACAATTGTTATTTTATTTTTGGGGAATATGAATATTGTTTATTCTTATCAATAGGAAATTTAATGAAGTGAGTAATTATGGTTAACCAAGAACCAATTAACAGTCAAGAGAAATTAGATAATTTTTTACAACATATAGAAACAGCCCGTCAATTAGAGAATGATATCATGAAATATGGGCTAGATGCAACCTATTTGTATTGTGATGATGTTGAGGGTGATTGGTTAGATACTTGGGGAGATGATAATGATGAACCAACTTATATAGAAAAGATGACAACTTTTTTAGAAAGTGATGATGCGGTTGCGGTAAAGGTACGGGAAAAGTTACAGGATAAATCTGTTTCAGAAATTATTGAAGGTTTAGAATATTGTTTGAGTCAATTAACAGAGAATAAGAGAATTTTTGCTGCTAAGGATTTGTTAGTAGGTGGTGTTGGGGTTGTAGGGAGCGATCGCAGTTCTAGTAATGAAACGATTGATGAGATTGAGTTGTTAGATTTGGCGGAAGATTTGCTGGAGAAGTTAACTGAGATTTTGGGGTAAGTATTGCTAGAAATTAATTTCATTCAATAACAATGCTTATAACAATTTTCTAAAAATAGGACTGAAACCCAATGAAATCGTTACCACATCAATAGGGTTTCAGGGTTTTCGTGAAGGTATTGATTAACAGTAAGCTTTTCCGGCAGATATTCCGAACTGGTTCCCTATAGAACATAATAAGCTATCTGTCTGATCAAATGTTTGGGTTGCCTGGGCTAACACACTCATCCGACCTGCTATAAATCCTGCCGTATAAAGATCAGGACTGGCATTTATTTGCTGGATCATCCATATCAGATTTTGGTCTGTGACAGGAATGCTTCTCATACCTGCATTTGTCAAAGCAAGTTCAATTCTCTTATCCATTGCTCTCTCCTCACTGTTAAAGTTTGACCAGCCAGCATAAGCTCTTTGATAGCCTTGTTTGAAGTAATTGATAGTAGCATTATTTTGACTATAAGCAGGTTTTATTGTTACAGAACTAAGCATTAATACGTTAGCACTGGTTAAAACACTTGTAAATAAAGCAACACAAAGAACTTTTAGCATTTTAATTTCCTTTAGATATGGAGATTTCCAGTAAGTATATAACGGGTAAACATTATCAAGTATACAAAAATTCTGGCATCTATCGCAAGATAGATATTTAAAATCGAACCAAAAAACCTTACTTAAGTAGGATAATATGGGAATTTTGATAGCAAATTAATGGGAAATTGTTTTGGTGAATATCGGGGATTATACCAAGGCTGTTGATTAAAATATTCTTGTAACCCAGGAGTATCAAACCTGCGACCCTTAACAGCAAAAACTGTATTTCGCATAATATCTAATTCATAACCATCTTTACCTACTAAATCTGCTTCGGTAACTCGTCTTTGAGAAATCCAAAAATAATTCTTGATATTTGTATTCGTGGTATTTCTCGGTGATGTATTAGAGATGGAGACATTAGAAATTTCTTTGAAAAATACCCGATTAGGTGATGTATTTGCATCTTTACTAGCAAGTACACAATAAGAATCTGAATTAACTTTCCCATAGGTTTTTAAGAAGTTGATGCAGTTTGTGATATCATTAAACCGATTAGCATATACTTGATATAAAGGTTTACCTGATAGATTAGGATAATCTGGTATCCAGAATATTCCCGCTTGAGAATAACCCTTTACTTGTAAATTGTCAGATTGCTTGGTTGCAGTTTGTAAATCTGGAAAAGCAGAATCAGCAACAAAATAAATAGAATTATTTAGTGTAGATGAGTCTGATAATTGTTGATTTTTAGTTTCTGTTTTAGCAGAAAATTGAGGTAAAGAACTTTCGGGATTTTTAGATAATAATGTTTTCTGATTTTCTTGACTTGCAGAGGAAGATACTGATGTATTTTTATTATTTGATGATTCAATAGGTAAGGGTGATTTATTAATAGCAAACCCAACAATAATAGAAGCACCAATTAAACCACTGGCAATTACACTAGCAAGAATTATTCCACCTCTAGCGGTATTTTGATTAGTTTGATGAGAATTTTGTACGTCATTACCTGGACTTACTGCAATTGTATTTTCAAGTAATAAAGGAGATGGTGCTGCAATAACCGTAGGTTTTGCTACAAAAGCAGGTGCTACGGGATTTGAGAGCGTTTCCAAAGCTTCTAACATATCTCTAGCAGCAGTGAAGCGTTCTCTAGGATGATAAGCTATAGCTTTATCTAAAATATCCCCAAAATCAACATTCAAATGGGGTGCAAAATGTCGCCACAAAATGTTACCCATAGTTGGTTCAGTTGGTAATTCTTGAGGTATTTTGCCTGTTAATAAATAAATCGCTGTTAATCCTAAACTATACAAATCACTGGAATAAACTGGTCTACCAGATGCTTGTTCACTCGGCATAAATCCAGGTGTACCAATTATAATTGAGCTAGTGGGATTTCCTTGTAAATTAACTACTGTCCCCATTGATTCACGTACAGCACCAAAATCAATTAGCACTGGTTTCCCATCATGATGACGCAAAATTATATTATCGGGTTTAATATCACGGTGAATAATACGTTTTGAATGAACATATTCCAAAACAGGTAACAAAGATAGTAATATTTCTCTAACAGCAATCTCCGTAAGTAGTCCATATTGTTGAATTTTTTCTGTAACAGTATCACCCTCAATTAATTCCTGAACTAAATAAAATTGATCATTAAATTGAAAATAAGCATATAAACTAGGAATTTGATTAGATATAGAACCAAGTTCTTCTAAAATTGCGGCTTCTCGTTGGAAACATAATAACAAATTTTGCCACCGTTTTGGTGCTGTCAAAGCAATCCAATAAGCAACGGGAAAGCCTAAAATCAAGGTCATAATAGTAGTTCCAAATGCCAAAAAAAGTGAATTAAATATTACTTTTAAATAAAGTGATTCAAAAATGCGAATATAGTTACCTAATCCACTGGGATTTACTAAATCACCTGGTCGAATATCTGGGACTAAACTTAATTCAAAAATTATTAATGTTGGCAAAACTAGCAACATTAATAACCAAATACCAGATGGTGTTAGTAATCCCCAGGTCGGTAGCCAATTTTTCCAATCAGGTTGTAATTTCTCGATTTTTTTGATGTTGCTAGAAGATTCCATTTGCGAATTAGTGATTATATAGCGGTATGCACTTGAATGAGATATTAAGATTTACGGTAAAAGCCATACGGCAAAATAGTTTACTCCTTCTTTTTTCTTCTGACTACTGAATGGGCGCAGTCCCTGCGCCCCTACTTCCTTAATCATTTTTTAAGTTAGTAATTGAGTCCAATAACGTTCATAAATCTCTTCAAATTTTCCTAAAGGAGTTAGACGTTCACACTTTGCTAAAAGTGATTCAGGAGGAAATAAATTAGTATTCTCTTGAATTGCTTTTGGTAAATTTTCAAATCCTGCCCGATTAGGAGTAGAAATATATAAACGTTCGGAAATTTTCGCTGCTACTTCTGGTTGCAAAATTAAGTTAATCCAGGCATAAGCACCAGCTATATTCGGATTAGATTTGGGAATGACGATGGTATCAGTCCATAATGAAGAACCACTACGAGGAATTACAAATTTGAGCTTGGGGTTTTCTTGAGAAATTTTGACGGCATCAGCAGAATAACACATAGCTATCGCTAAATCTCCCGCCAGAATCTTATTTTGCCAAGCGTCAGTATCAAAAGCGGCGATCGCAGGTTTTAATATCTGCAATTTCTGATATGCTTGTTTAACCTCATTTTCATTTTGGGAATTATAGGAATAGCCCAACATCCGTAATGTTGCACCCATTACCTCTCGCACGTCATTGAGTAAGGTAAATCGTTTATTGAGTTTATCTTGATTTTGCCAAAGATACTCCCAATCTTCTGGGGCATTTACCAGTTGTTCTGAGTTGTATAATAAACCCGTTGTTCCCCAATTAAAAGGAAGACTATAACGATTATTCGGGTCATAAGTAGGATTATTAAATTGGGGAAATAAATTATCTAAGCCAATTAAACGGCTATGATCTATTTCCATCAATAACCCTTTTTCCGCCATCTTTTGTACCATATAGTCAGAGGGGTAAATAATGCTATAAGTACCACCACCTCCGGCTTGCAACTTAGCTAACATGACATCATTGGATTCATATACATCTGCTATTACTTTCACACCTGTTTGGGTCGTGAAGGTAGTTATTAATTCTTTATCTGTATATTGAGTCCAGGTATAAATATATAGTTTGCCACTTTGATTAGAGCTAATATAGTTTGACCCCACATTAGCTAGTCGCCAACCACAACTACCTAAAGATAAGGTAGAAAATGCCGCCGTTTTTTTGAGAAAATTACGTCTGTTAGTCATTTAATTTACATCTTGACTAATAGCTAAACAGTCAAATTTTTCCCACCAAGCATAAATGGGTGTATTCCTATCTGGTAAACTAGCATAAGTATTAGGTTGTAAAACATTGAGGTGAACACCATTGATTAATTCCACAACATAATTAACATGAGTCCCTAAATACATGACATTAATTAGCCGTCCCTCAAAACAATTTGTGAGTATATTAGTGGGATAAAGGGAAAGTTGAATTTTTTCAGGACGGACACTAACAACAACACTTTGAGCTATTTCTAGGGGAGTTTGTTCGTGACGACTAACAATCATCGTTAATCCGGTTTTAGTAGAAATTTTCATAGATTCTGCATCTACTTCCACAATTTCACCGCTAAATAGATTAGTATCACCAATGAAGTCAGCCACAAAAGGTGTTTGAGGACGTTCGTAAATCTCGCTAGGAGTACCAATTTGTTCTATTTTGCCTTGATTCATCACCGCAATGCGATCAGATAAACATAATGCTTCTTCCTGATCATGTGTCACCATCACAAAAGTTAACCCTAAATCCTTGTGAAGATTGGATAACTCAACCTGCATCTCCTTGCGAAGTTTTAAGTCTAATGCTCCCAAAGGTTCATCGAGGAGAATAACTGCGGGACGATTAACCAAAGCCCTGGCTAAGGCTACCCGCTGTTGTTGACCACCGGAGAGTTGACTAGGAAGACGCGATCGCAAACTTTCCATTTTTACTAGCTTTAAAGCATCTGTAACGCGACTAGCAATTTCCGATTTGGATATTTTTTTCAATCGCAATCCAAAAGCAATATTTTCCCACACATTCAAGTGGTTAAATAAAGCATAACTTTGAAATACAGTATTCACAGGTCGCCGATAAGGAGGAACATCAGTCATTAACTGACCTTGAATGAGTAACTTACCAGCATCCACCCTTTCAAATCCAGCAATCAAGCGGAGCGTAGTTGTCTTTCCACAACCAGAGGGACCTAAAATGCTAAAAAACTCTCCCTGTCTAACATCCAAATCCACTCCGTGTACTGCGGGTTCTTGGTTGAAAAACTTGAATACATTACGCAATTCAACATCAAGTGGCTGTAGTGGTTTTAAACCTCTTTGATTCTGCATCGCAGTTCGAGCCATAATCTTCAGTAGAATACCCTGATATTTAATCTTGTTCGTTGTCAGTTGTTACCTGTTACCTATTTATCCCAAAAAATTATTTTGGTCTATGGCTATTTTACCATCATTACTTAGTATAACAAAAAATACACGCACAGTTGGACGTGGTGTTCAATCCACATTTGTAATTCTATTCACATTATTAATGTTATCTGGAATTGGCGCTAGATTAATATATTTACAAATTATCGAAGGAAAAAATCACCGCATCCGGGCAGAATCCAACCGCATTCGGATTATTCCCAAACAACCAGAAAGAGGTAATATTTTTGATAGAAATGGTAAATTATTAGCCAGCACCCGTTATCCCCGATCTGTGTATTTATGGCCAATGGCACATACCAAAGCATCTTGGTCGGTAGTTGGTCCACGTTTAGCCAAAATTCTCGACACTCCCCAAACAGATATCGAGAAAATACTTGAACAATCTGCTGTCAATCCTTCATCACTAATTCGCATTGCTCGAAATTTAAACGAAGCACAGGTAACAGCATTAAAGGAGTATGAAAATGAACTACCCGGAGTAAAAATAAATACGGAAGCTGTGCGTTATTACCCTTATGGTCAAGAGTTGGCTCACATACTTGGATATACCCGTGAAGTTACTGCTGAACAGTTGCAAAAAAGGAAAGCTGAAGGCTACCGATTGGGAGATGTTATGGGTCAAATGGGGGCAGAAAAAGCTTATGAAAAATTGTTAAGAGGTGAATGGGGCGGTCAGCAGGTAGAAGTAGATGGTAGTGGTAGTCCTTTACGCGTATTGGGAAGTAAGCAAGCAAAAGCTGGTAATGATTTGCACTTAACTATAGATTTAGATATGCAAATTGCCGCAGAAAAAGCTTTAGGTAAACGCAATGGCGCAATAGTCGCAATTGACCCCAAAAATGGGGCTGTCTTAGCAATGGTGTCTCATCCCACCTTTGACCCCAATATTTTTTCTAAACAAAAACTTTCTCAAAAAGATTGGGAAACCGTTCAAGGTTCTGGTCATCCTTTAGTTAATCGGGCCATTAGCGCCTTTCCTCCAGCCAGTACATTTAAAATTGTCACCACAACGGCTGCACTAGAATCAGGTAAATTTTCTCCTGATACAGTATTACAAACCTACGGTTCTTTAACTATTGGTGGAACTAGGTTTGGTGAATGGAATCACGCTGGTTTTGGTCCTTTAGGTTTTGTCGGGGCGATGCAGTGGAGTAGCGATACTTTCTTTTATCAAATTGCTAAGAAAGTTGGTGGACCAACATTGATTGAATGGACTCGTAAATATGGATTTGGTCGAAAAACTGGTTTTGACTTTACTACACAAGAAGCTAAAGGTTTAGTTCCCGATGAAACTTGGAAACACAAGGTATGGAAAAGAGATTGGACTGTGGGTGATACTATAAATATGTCCATTGGCCAAGGGGCTTTACAAGCTACTCCTTTACAAACCGCTGTGATGTTTGCTGTACCTGCCAATGGTGGCTATCTAGTCCAACCCCATTTATTGAAGGATAATGAAGAAGCTAAAAGCTGGAGAGAATCATTAAATCTCAAACCCACAACGGTCAAAGTTCTCCGGGAAGGATTGCGGAAGGTAGTTAGTGAAGGTACAGGTAAGGTACTAAATGTCCCCAATCTTCCTCTGGTAGCTGGCAAAAGTGGTACTGCTGAAGCTTGGAGAGGAGGGGTTAAAGAAAATCACGCTTGGTTTGGCGCTTATGCACCTGCGGATAAGCCAGAAATTTTAGTGGTTGCCTTTGCTGAACATTCCGGTGGTGGTGGTGGTAGTGTCGCTGCACCCATGATTTTAGAAATCATGGAAAAACATTTTGCTCGAAAATAGGTAATGGTTAATGGGTAATGGGTAATGGGTAATGGGTAATGGGTAATAGGTAATAAGAATAATTCTTTTTCCCTACTCTCTACCCCTGCCTCCTGCTTGCCATAAAAAAAGACCCTGAAATGATCTCCAGGGTACTTACACGTTTTTCAGGCATTAATAAGTTTAAGATTACTCAGCCTCAAGAAATATTGCTACTACCTAAAGTAGAGTTAATGGAAATATTTTGGCTTAAGGGTGAATAAGAAGGTGTTTAAAATTTAAAAAGTTTTGATTTATAGCAACGGTCAAGGTAGTTAGGACATGAATTGTTCGTGTTAACGTACCGTAGGTGAAACTCCGTCCAAAACAGGTTTCTACTCCTGACTCCTGCTATATTATGTTTATGTTCCGGCACGAGAGCGAATATGATCAGGTAGATGATGTCGGTCTCCTAATATTTCCAACAAAGGACCATTCACGTCAAATTTCACCATACTTACTGAAGCGACCAAAATATTTACCCGATAACGATACCGTCCCAAATCAATCCCCAGTAAACTGCAAAGCATAATCCGAATCGTGGCTTTATGGGAAACGACTAAAACATTACCTTGGGAATGTTTTTCTTGAATTTCCGCAATTACAGGCATAGAACGGTTAGCAATATCTACCGCAGTTTCTCCACCAATGGGTGCATTCCAAGCCGGTTCTGTCAACCATTTTACATAGTTTTCTGAGTAATTTTCTTGAGCAAACGATTTACTCTTAGTTTCCCATTGTCCATAACTACCTTCTCTAAGTCCTTCCCGCACCTGCATCTTCATACCAGTAGCATCACAAAATGGCTTGGCAGTGGAAATAGCGCGTTTCATTGGACTAACATAAACCGCTGACCAGTCCAATTTTTGATATACATCAGCAAAACTAGATGCCATTTGCATCCCTTCTTTTGTCAAATCTGCATCAGTTTCACCACAGAAATTACCACTTTGACTAAAAGTAGTTTCGCCATGCCGCAGTAAATATAAATTGAGTGTCATAATTTGTATGGCGATGGGGATAAAAGAATTTGTGCAAAAACAAAATAACATCAATCTCTCTATCGAGTCTGTCACAGCAGAACCTAATTAAGGATTTCATGATCATTCAATCTGTGTAATCTGTGTAATCCGTGATTGTTTTTTCCATTTATCTTGATCATCAGTGGCGATCGCGTCACAATAATAATTAAAACTATGTAATTTATCTTCACAATGTCCATCTCCCCGCTTACTCCTACCCTTTCATCCCCCCACACCCCCACAGAAACCTACTGGGGATATGATTATGATTTGGTCATAGTCGGTGGTGGCATTGTCGGCTTAACCCTAGCCGCTGCTTTAAAAGATTCTGGTTTAAAGATTCTCCTCATTGAAGCTAGAGTTGCATCAGCCGCAGTGGCTAAAGGACAGGCTTATGCTGTACATCTGCTGTCTGCCCAAATTTTCCAAGGAATTGGTTTATGGAACAAAATTCTCCCCAATGTTGCTAAATATAACCAAGTGCGTCTCTCCGATGCTGATTATCCTGATGTGGTGAACTTCCAAACCGATGATTTAGGGACACCAGAATTAGGTTATGTAGCAGAACACTATGCGCTATTAGCACCTTTACAGGAATTTGTTCAAAGTTGTGCAAATGTAACCATCTTGTGTCCAGCGGAAGTAGTAAGTACACAAAACGAAAGAGATATAGTTACTATTAATATCAAAATTGGCGACGAAAATCGGATAATTCGCAGTAAATTGTTAGTCGCTGCTGATGGTTCAAAATCTCCCATTCGTCAAGCTGCGGGCATTAAAACCAAAGGTTGGAAATATTGGCAATCATGTATTGTGGCCTTTGTGAAACCAGAAAAATCTCACAATAACACCGCTTACGAAAAATTTTGGTCTAGTGGTCCCTTTGCCATTTTACCTTTACCGGGAAACCGTTGTCGCATTGTTTGGACTGCACCCCATGAAGAAGCAAAAGCTTTGTGTGCGTTGAATGATGAGGAATTTTTAGCGGAACTAACTAAACGCTATGGTCAGCAAATGGGGAAATTGGAATTATTGGGAGAGAGATTTATTTTTCAGGTACAGTTAATGCAGAGCGATCGCTATGTTCTCCCCAGATTAGCATTAATAGGTGATGCCGCCCATAACTGTCATCCCGTTGGTGGACAAGGTTTAAACTTAGGAATTCGGGACGCAGCCGCATTAGCCGAAATCATCCAAACCGCCCATCAAAAGCGTCAAGATATTGGTAATATTTCCATACTCAAAAAATATGAAAGCTGGAGAAAAAAAGAAAACCTCGCAATTTTAGGTTTCACCGACTTATTAGATCGAGTTTTTTCTAACAACTTCTTACCAATAGTCATAATTCGCCGTTTAGGTTTGTGGATTATGCAGCGAGTTCCCATAGTGAAAATATTCGCCCTGAAATTAATGATTGGGTTAAAAGGAAAAACTCCTGAATTAGCTAAACGGTGAAATTACCAAAACCAAAATATCGTAGGGTGTGTCAGACTCGATAACTTAGCCAGCCATAAATAGATTTTGACATCTGACGCACCTTAAAAATGTACTTCTTGTAATAGTTAACAACATCAACCTAATAACTAAGGAAAGTGAGAGATATCATGACTCAAACTTTAGAAAATGCTCTTAATTTAGGAGAAGAAGAACAACGATTCTACCGTCGTGGAGTAACTTGGGAAAAGTTCCAAGCAATTCAAAAAGCATTTGAAAATGTCCCAGGAGTGCGTTTATTTTATTGTGAAGGAGTTTTAGAAATCGTGAGTATTAGTAAACCACATGAAGCAATTAGTAGTTTAATGGCTGCACTACTAACCAAACACTTTAAAATAGAGGAGATTGAATTTTTCCCCAGTGGTAGTTATTCGCAAATTGTTCCTGGTATAGTTGAGTATCAAGCCGATTTATCTTATTGTTTTCAAACTGATAAACCTAGACCAGATTTATGTATTGAAATTGTTATTACTAGTGGTAGTCCTATCAAACTGAAGAAATATAAATTAATGCAAGTTCCCGAAGTTTGGTTTTGGGAAGATGGAATGCTGGAAATTTACTGTTTGCGACAAGAAGAATATGAGAAAGTTAATAATAGTGAATTGTTGCCAAAATTAGATTTATCTTTATTGAATCGTTGTCTTTTGTTATCTTCCCCCTTAGAAGCAATCAAAGAATTTCGTTGAGGGATTTAATAGTTGTTATATTATTCCTCGTTCCCTCGTTCCCAGGTTCTACCTGGGAATGCAATCAAAAGGCTCTGCCTTATGCTAACATTAATATGAGGCAGAGCCTCATTAACCGTATTCCCTGTCAGAGACAGGGAACAAGGAATTAAGAAACTTCTAGTTTTTCCTTACCTGCATTCAAAGCCACAACATCTTGTAACCTCGAAATCACAAAATATTTCTCCAAATAAGACAACAAACCACCAGCTTTTGGACCCTTTTCTTTATTTAAAAAAGATAGATACAAAGCCTTAAAAGCAATTGGTTGTTGAATCCCTAACTCCTTAGTAGTCGAGAAAATTATAGTTTGCAATGCCTCAGCTTCCCAATGAGGAATATTCTGCAAATTCTCCATCAACTTTTGCAAATAAGCAACCTGTTCAGAGTTCAAATCATTAGCTTTATCAGGAACTTGTTCCAAATACAGAACTAACTTTTCTTCCTCATCTGCATAATCTTGTAACCACAATTGTGCAGCAGCAATTCTTTGATTAATAATTTCCTGATCATACTCAGTTAAAGGCTGTGGACTACGTTGGACAACCTCATCCTGAATATTTAAACGCGGAACTTGCAACAAAGAAATCAACGTACTAAAATCAAAAGGTTGGAAAGTTTTAACTTCATCCCCTAGCTGCGCGTAAAATAACGGCATTAATTCCTCCGTTAATTCAGGAGATTTAGAATACTTGTTGATTAAAGTATCGTAATCTCTAAATAAACGAGTAGTAGTTTCATAATTTGGCGCAAAATTAATGACAGTTCTTGGCTGAGTTCGCAACATTAAAAAGCGCAGTAATTCCGGTGGAAGTAAAGCCGCAATTTCTTCAGCACTCGAACCAACTCCCTTAGAAGAACTCATCTTTGTCCCATTTACCAGAATAAATTCATAGGGAGAATGAAAAGGAGGTTGCTTTTGTAAAACCTTGCGACTAATCGCATTAGCAACATCACGAGAACCACCTTTTTGAGAATGATCCTTTCCAGCCATTTCAATAGTTACACCCAACACATCCCACTTAGCCACCCATTCAACTTTCCAAGGTAATTTACCATTACCATTAAAAGGAGAAACCCAACCAGAATGTCCACAACCTTTTACATAGTCAGTTGCATCAGGTTTGCAGGTGTAAAATACTTCTGAACCGTTATAATCTGTCGTGACAGTTGTGGCAATCTTACCGCAATTTTCACAAATAACTTGAAAAGGATACCAGTTATTTGGACGGTCAGCTTTGCTTACTTCCTTATAAGCTTCTCTCACCAAATGGGCATTTTTTAAGAAAGTGTCAATATAGGAATTAAGTTTTCCAGAACGATATAAATCGCGGAGAAAATAAGTTTCTGGTTTAATTCCTAAATACTCGAAAACTTCAAAAAATTCACCAATGAAATATTTAGCATAATCACTAGCATCATCACCAGGAGAAGGCACATTACACAGCGGAAAGCCCAAATAAGGAGAAAATTTTTCCTGATCTAAGTATTTTGGAACTGTATCCAGTGCGTCATAGTCATCCACACCATACAAGAACTTGACAGGTTTACCTGCGTGTTTCAATGCCCGGTAAATCACATCATGGATAACCACACCCCGCAAAGACCCAACGTGTACCCGTCCTGATGGAGTCTTAGAATCATTAACTACCTGGTAGCCTACTGCATCAGCAGCGATTTTATCAGCCCAAAACATTTGCTATTTATCTTTTCACAATCTACCCATTTTAACTTTTGTCATGGAGAATAATCTCATTGTTGACTAAGTTCAATAATATTTCTATCTGGATCTTTAATAAAAATTGCCGCGCGACCAGAAGCACTAGCCTGAAAAGGATAATTTTTAGCGATTAACTCATCTTTCACAACCTGCAAATCAACCACAGCAAAAGCAATATGAGGATTCTGTCCCCATTTTTCCTGTTGCTTATCGGTTGGTACAGCAGGCGCAACTATGAGATGAAGTTGATAATTACCGATTTGATACCAGACACCGGGGTATTTTAGAGGGCGTTCTACTTTTTCTAGTCCTAATACCTGACTATAAAAATATTCAGCCTGTTCTAAATCAGTGACTAGAATAGCAGTATGAAGACTCTGTATAATTTGCATTTTTTTGTTTTGTTAAAATATATAGTCATCATATTTGATTTTTGAACATTGCAAAACTCAGATCCCCGACTTCTTAGAGAAGTCGGGGATCTTATTTATTTATTGTTCAAAAAAAATTAATTTTTTCTTTAGGGACTTCCAAGAAATAAATTATCCTGATTAACGAACCACAGAGGCGCAGAGGACACAGAGGAATAAGGGTTTGAGAGATTTTTGCGTTAGGTGGTTGAGTATTTTTTTATTTGGAAGTCCCTTATGATTACTCGAAAGTGCCACAAATGCTCAGAAAACCACACCTAAGATAGATTGATTTATAATCCACGTAGTTTTTATTACATAAAAATTGATAATTCTAATACTTCCCCTTCAAATAAAAAAATGTATATTGTTCAAATCTAGCACAGTAGGAAACATCAAGGCAGAAACAAGGTAATGGTGAAAGATGAATTTACTTCTTTCTACCCTTGTCGTGTAAGAATTTCATCTTGATGTTTCTCTTTTTTAATAATTTCTAAATTGTTGATTTTTATCAAAATCTTATCTGATTAATTATTCTTAAATCCAGCAATATTTACTTAAGTAAAGTATAAATTTTACATAAAAATCCCATACAATAAAAAGAGCATGACTTACGCAATTGGCACATTGGTAGGGTGCGTCAGACTGCGTAAATTCTGCAAATAAACAGATTGTTGATATCTGACGCACCCTACAACTCTTGCGTAAGTCCTACAGATTTTTACTTTTTCTATGGCAAGCTGGTAGTCAAAGAGGTTATGGATTTAAAAAATGTCGTTTTCAGAAATCAAGCTACCAATTCATGAAACTTTTCAAAGTACAGTTCAGGGAGAAGGGTACTGGACTGGTTGCTTAGTAGACTTTATTCGCTTATCTGGTTGTCCAGTTGCTTGTCCTTGGTGTGATACGGGTTATGCTGACCCAAGAGTAAATTTACCCCGAATCGAACGTCCTATTGCTGAACTTCTAGGGGAAATAAAATCTCCCAGAGTGGTAATAACTGGTGGAGAACCATTTATTCATAAGCATTTACCGGAATTAGTACAAGCTTTGTTAGTTGCAGATAAGTTGGTTAGCATTGAAACATCAGGCTCTTTTTGGCAACAAGTTTCCCCCGCAGCCTGGATTACTCTATCTCCCAAGGAACATCTTAACGCTAAATATCCAGTGCAAAGTCAGTTTTGGAGTCGAGCTAATGAAGTTAAGATAATCATAGAAACTGGTAGAGAACTTGATTTTTACGAAAAATATCTATCTACTCACCCTAATTTGCTTGTCTACTTACAACCTGAGTGGAACAGTTCGTCGAAATCACTACCGCTGATTTTCCAGATATTACAACAAAAACCTGACTATAGACTATCTTTACAAACACACAAGTATATCGGAGTACAATGACTAATCAGCAGTGGCTACTAGCTAAGGAATTCCGCTTTGAAGCAGCACATAAATTGCCTTACCATGATGGTAAATGTTCTCGGCTGCATGGACATAGTTGGCGTGGAGTTGTTTATGTAGCTGGTGATAGATTAGTAACAGAAGGTGCTAAACAGGGTATGGTTATGGACTATTCAGAAATCAAAAAATATCTCCAACCCTTGCTGGAGAATTATTTAGATCACTATTATTTAAATGAATCTCTGGGTTTAGAATCACCAACTAGTGAGGCGATCGCTGCTTGGATTTATGATAAATTAGAACAAGCAGGATTAGCAGGGTTAACAGCAGTCAGAATTGATGAAACTTGCACTTCTATTTGCTTGTATTCTAAAAATCGCATATCTGGCTGGTTGAATTCTGGTGAAAGCATAAATTTACTTCCCTGAATTTAATTTTGAAAATTCTTACCTTGGCGTGAAAATAATTCATATTTACATAATTCAACGTCTATCACTCCTGCGCTCCAGCTTGTCTTAACATATTACAAATACCACGATAATTATTAAATTCGGCAATCATTAAGGCTGTATAACCCCCTTGATTTTTTAAATTTACATCTGCCCCAGCTTGTAATAGCATTGCCACTGCTTGACTATAACCTTCTGCTACAGCTAACATTAAAGCAGTTGCGCCAGCGGAGTTTTGCAGATTCACATTTGCTCCTGTTTCTAATAGTAATTGGAATATTTCGGGATAGTTGGCAGCTATGGCTTTGACTAAAGCGGTTTTACCATCATCTGCTAATTTATTAATATCTGCTCCATAATCAAGTAATAGTTTGACAGTTGGGAAATGTCCTTGGGATACTGCTAAGGTAAGCGCAACTTCGCCAAAGTTTTTCTTTTCCATATCTGCTCCTGCATCTAGTAAAACTGCTACTATGTCGCTATATCCCTGGAATGCGGCTATTAATAAGGGTGTATCTCCCAAATGGTTTCTAATTTGCACATCTGCGCCCCGTTGGATTAATATTTTGACTACATCTATATATTCTTCGACAACGGCAAGATGTAAGGCTGTTTCACCTTCTTTATCTTGATGATTAATTTCCGCACCTGCATCTAATAAAGCGGTGATAATAGCAGTATTTCCCGTTGCTGTGGCTGCTAATAATGCTGTTCCATGATCAACGTTTTTGATGTTAACATCAGCACCAGATGATAACAATGCTTGGACTATTTCTAAATAGCCTAAATCTGCGGCAATTATTAATCCTGTATCACCCTCTGGATCTTGACTATTGACAATATGGTTATTTTGTGATAATGCTTTAACTACTGTTGGATGTTTGTGTTTTATGGCTAGTTTGAACGCGGTATCATCATCTTTGTCGGTAATGCTTATGTCAGCACCGGCGGCTAATAAAATTTGTACAATCTCAAGATGACCTTTCAGTGCTGCTATCATTAATGCGGTACTACCATCATCGTTGGTAGCATTGACATTTGCCTCGTTAGAGACTAATAATTTGACAACATCTATTTGATTAGCACTAGCAGCCAGCATTAGTGCTGTTAAATTATAGGTTTTTCTGGTTAAGTTAATGTTAGCACCGGCATCCAAGAGCGATCGCACAATTTCTGTATAACCTAAATTCGCCGCAAACATCAATGCTGTAGTTCCATTTATATCGCTAATATCCACATTAGCACCGTCGGACAGCAGCGTAAATACTTCCTGTATATCCCCAGTTTTCACAGCCTTTAACAACGAATTATCTTGATTTTCTATCATTGGTTAGATCCTGTTTCGGTAGATGTGACTGATTCCAACTCCAGATTACACTTTGGCAAGATTGAAAAATTTCTACGTAAGAAAAATAAATGTATGCTAAGTTTTATGAAGATTTAATAATCGGAAGTAAAAAATATGGCTTTTGAACTAACTCCAACAATCAGATTCTGGTTGAACTTTGCTCACCCAGTTACTATGTGGGTACTATTAGCACTTTCCTTGTATGCTGCATATTTAGGATTACAAGTACAGCGTACCAGAAATGCTCAGGGAGAAGAAAAGAAAGAACTAGTTAAAGGGCGTTATACCATCAAACATCACCAAATTGGTTCTATTATGTTAGCTCTGATGGTGGCAGGTTCAATTGGTGGTATGGCTGTTACCTACATTAATAATGGTAAGTTATTTGTCGGACCCCATCTATTAGCCGGATTAGGGATGACAGGTTTAATAGCTTTTTCCGCATCTCTATCTCCTTTTATGCAAAAAGGCGCAAATTGGGCGCGGATAACTCATATATTGTTAAATTTTGCTATTTTAGGGCTTTTTGCATGGCAAGCCTTCTCTGGTGTCGAAATTATCCAAAGAATCCTCACTAAAGCATAGATTGTCAATTCTCAATTTGTAGGGTGCGTCAGACTCGATAACTTGGTAAAAAACAGATTTCCTCTATCTGACGCACCATAATCCATCAGTTATTCCCTAAGAGGATGTTTGAAAAGTTTTTAATGTATAAACAAACCCCTCTCCAAACCTCTCCCCGAAGCGGAGAGAGGCTTTGAAACCCCCCTTCCCAGCCTTCGGCACGCTGCGCTAACGTATAACGTAGGGCAGCGGGGCAGGGGGGTTAGGTTTTTGGAGATTATCGGTTTCATCTAATACTTTTCGGCGTTGCTGATTTTAGGGATGAAAATAATTTTGCATACGTTCAAGACTCTTGTAGAGACGTTCCATGGAACGTCTCTACCTCCAAAAATCATACGCCAATTCAGCAACGCCTTTAATTGAAAGTCCCTAAATAGTTTTACAGAATTTCATCAGGATTAACACCGATAGATTTCAGATAAGCCGCTAATTTTTCTTTTTGTTGGCGTTCCTGGTCTGCCCTTTGCTGTTGCTCGTCTGCCCTTTGTTGTTGTTGGTCTGCTCGTTCATTACCAGTTAACAACATCTCACCATCTCCAGTCCACCAACGTAACCAGGGTATTTCCGTATCTTGTTGAATCCCCAACTCTACCCCCATTGGTGGAATCGGAAAATGCCCTCGTTCATTAGCTGGCATTTTCTCATACTTGCCATCTACCAAATGATAGACCTCAACCGATGATTTTTCTACCTCATAAATAGCATAAAAGGGAATCCTAATTGCTTGTTCATATACCCAGAATTTACCCGCTTTCTTTGGTTCTCCAGTTTGGTCATCAATATCATGTAATGAGGTAGTATCTCTTTCTTCTGAACCATCACCAGAGACAAATTCTATAGCAATTAATGGAGCAACAATTTCCTTCCACATGACATAAGAACGGCGATATACTCCTGCTAATAAAGGGGCAACATGGGGAACATAAAACCAATCTGGTGCTTCTGCTCCTTTTACTAGTGGTTCTGTAATTCGCCAATAAATACCGCTATCTTGTCCAATACAATAACGTCCGTCGGGATGTAGTTTTTGTAAAATTGCTTCTATAGAAGTTGTGAGAATGATACTTTGGGGTAGTTCCTGAAAATTTTTCACAAATTCTCCATCTGAATCTGGCAGTTGTGTATGGTCAGGGAGTGTGATTTGATCGTCTTCAGATGTAGTTGGTGGTGCAATGATTGGTTTTGTTAATACCATAGCAACTTCATCGCCTTAGTTAATTTTTCCTAGTTTAACATGATCCTCAATGCAGATTTATACGATGTGACAAAAAGCGATCGCGTAAGCACTGCTGCAAGTAGATCGCATCTTATGAATAAGTAGAGAGCGCTTTTTTTCAAGACATCTATGGGATTTCGTCAGGATTAATACCCAAGGTTTTCAGGTACGCTGCCAGTTTTTCCTTTTGTTGTCGTTCTTGAAGAGCGATCGCTTCAGCTTCTTCTTTAGCAGCACGCATCTGATCTGCCCGTTCCTCAGCAGTGGGATACCTCACCCCAGAGCGATCGTACCAATAAACCCACTCCCGTTGCCAACCGCCCTGATTGCCCTGCTCACAACCAATTCCTAGCTCTATCTCCGGCATCCAGAACACTTTACCATTTCCTGGTAACAGAGCAACCGATGGGACTAATTCATACTTGCTATCTACTAATTTATAAACTTCTAAAGACTGATGTTTTTTATATAATCCTCTTCTTCCACTCAAGGGATTGTAAATCACATAATATAAAATCCCTAAATCTTGGTACTCTAACAACTTGCTATCATATTCGCCATTATATTTGTGAGAAACTACTTCCAATACCAAAATTGGTAATACTTTTTCTTCCCATAATAAATAACTTAATCTACCCCCTTCATTTTTGAGTCTCTCCACTCCTAAAGCTAAAAACCCATCGGGAACAATTGATTTAGATTTTGCCGGTTCTTCTGTGTTTGGTTCATAGTAAACGCACATATCTACTCCCCAGAACCAATCTTGGCGATCGCCCCAAATCCATTTCAATAAATTTAACAATAGATTGGGAATATCATTTTGGAGTTCATTATCCACTGGGGTTTCGTCGCTGTCGGGTAAGTCTTCTGCTGTGGGCAGATTTTGATATTCATAAGATGTCGTAACCATAGCTTTTTGGCCTGTTACTTTCGCTTCTATGATATTAACTCATTTAGCGATCGCCTCAGATTCTTCTTTAGCACCACGTTTTTGGAGGGGTTTAGCAATGCTCATAGGTGTCAACTTAACCGAAAATATAGGAGTCCTATATGTTATCTGTTAGCGCCCGGAAATCAATTTCCGGGCTAATAGCTCAAGTACGTTAAAACGTACTCAAATTAATTGAGAATAACGTTAACCAAACGGTACTGGGTCGCACCAACAACACAATTATTAGCACCAACAACATTTATGGCAATCTGGCAGTTCTTGGCTCTGCCTTCAATACTAGCAGAGGCAGAGCCTCTGTGATAACATTCCCAGTCAGAGACTGGGAACGAGATAAACGAGATAAAAGTAGTCGGTTTAAACCGACTTTAGCTATAAGACAGGGAATTTATTCCCTGGATTCTGGAACTCTGAAATATTCAAGAATGGACTTAAACTACCTACCACTAGAAAAGCATCCTATTACGGAAATAATGGCAAGTAGATTTAGGTTATGGTATCGGTTCTCAAGGCAATGGTATTGTTGTTTCAACATCAACGGGAATATTACCCGCAATAGATTTGAGGTTGCGTACTGATAACAATGCCTTAGACCGTTATTATTTGTGTTTCTTTTGCGAAAAAGGTATATTTAGAGATTGATGAAAATCTTTTTGTACCTTGTGTGTGAGACGATGGGAAACTTTACGGACTATTTGATTAAGGATGCGATCGCCAGTAGACTGAATTAACGAATAGGGTAATCGCTGAATAAATCTGGGAAACTGCAACTCAACAACCAAATCCAACTCCCACTCCACCCGCGTAACCCCATCTAAATCACCTATCAATCGTGTTGATGATTTATAATCCACCTCATAACCAGGTGACTGATAATCAGGTACAGGAATAGTTCGGATTTGGAATTCATTATCTTCAGGTTTTAACAACTCTAAACCAATCTTCGGTTCTACATCGTAACCAAAAGCACCAAATTTACCTACCGCCAAAGCATAACTATTTTCACCTATCCGGCTTACCTTCATCGGTTCTGCACAACGACCAAACCAGGAAGAGTGAGTATTGAAATACTTCTCTACCTGCTCCACAGGAGCATACATTTCCATCCCATCTTGATAATTACCATAAAATTTAGTTGCGCTTAGATGAGCCTCCTGTAATACAGTCTCATCTGCTACTTCCCATGATTGATATTTACTATTGTTTGTAACCATAAATTTGTTTTTTCTATATCTGGAAAGTTGTCTATATTCATCATTCCCACTTCAGGGAAGTTTTTTCGCATCAAAATCCAATTTTCACGAAAATTTCAAAAAATTGTCATTAACTTTACACAAACAGCATGAACTGATTATGTAGAGTCAGTCAACAACGAGAAAAATGGTAAATTCAGGTGTAACCAATTCACAGTCATTCAATAATTGATATTGTAGCTAAATACCAAAATAACTTCATCATAGCAATATTACTGAGCCGAGTAATCTTCGGAAATAAAAAAAAGTTAATTTTTGCTTATTAGTCCCAAGAAATAACTAAAAGGAGTTAAATTCTGAAAAACTTTGAACTGAAAGGTGTAGAAAAACTCATCGCTCCCATAGCCTCACTTTTGGGCTTTGTGTACCTGTTTCAGTGGTATATTTTTGGAGATATACAATTATCTCCCGAACCTATATTTACCAGAAAACAGCCTCCCCTAGTCATGAAAGGTGGAGATCCTTATATTCGGGCATTAATGCGAACTATATCTGCCAGTGAAGCCAGTGGGAATCGTCCCTACTCTCTCTTGTATGGTGGTGAACAAGTTAATGATCTCAGTCATCATCCTCAAAAATGTATCACCATTGTCACAGGACCGAATACAGGTAACTGTTCCACAGCCGCAGGTAGATATCAAATTATTAATACTACGTGGGATCAAATTGCTCCTCGTTATCATCCAAAACCCAGCAAAATGATGCTTTGGACTAATTATAGTTTTGAAGCAGAGTATCAAGATGTCGTCGTTTACCGTTGGTTAAATGATGTAAAAGTTTGGGGTGTAAATATTCCTAAGCTATTACAGCAAGAAAAATTAAATGATGTTCTCCGAAAACTCTCCCCCACATGGACAAGTTTAGGATACGGGATAGAAAATAATTCTGTTAGTAGTTCCTTACCCAAAATTTATCAGCAAATCTTAAAGGAAGAATTAAAGCAAAATCCCGAAATCAAAAGTACAAAATAGGAAAATTAGATCAATCTACAAGGATTTTGCTTTTCGCTTTGGCTGATATAGGCATAAATACCTTTGCCTGAATAGGCTTTAGCACTTGCAACCCAGTTAAATTTTGCAAACAATCCAAAGCAGCTTCCCGAATCATGACTTCTTGTTCCTGACTCAGTAATAGTTGTAAACATTCCCCGATATCTTGTTGTATTACCGTATCAACTCGCTGACGGGTAATCAGTTTATTGAGTTGACGTATGGAAAGTAAACGTTTTAAAGAATCCTTTTCCGTTAAATTATTTAACAATTGATCAATATAATCTTCTTCTCGATTTCCTTGAAAACTGAATATTTGCCACACCAGCAAAATTAAAGTTAATAGCGTTCCCATTCCTTGCACAATCGCACCAGCAGCCAACCAATGACTAGGAGCATCAACCCAAATTGCCGAAGCCATGTAAGTTATCACAGTCGCAATACCACCACTGGCGATCGCATAAGCTAACCTACTATTAGTGCTACTCATCAACTTACGTATTTCTAACCAGCGCAATTGCCAATTCCATTTTTGCACTGAGTAAGTAAATACCATCATCCCAATACCCACCACCAGAGCTAACAGCAATTGCCAACTCCAAAGCAGCATAGCTACAATAATTGTCAGTAATCCCAGCAAAATACCAGGTTCAGAAAAATGTTTAAAAACCTGATGTTTGGGAATCTTGATCTGAATTTCTGAAACTTGATTCATCAATTGTCGCCAAGAAGACGAAGCCTGTGCCACAGTATTTACCTACTTGATTACAAAATTATAAATAGATAGTTTTTACTAATTTTAAGGATGAAACCAGGATAATTTCATCCTTAAACAAAATGCTATTTATCCTGTAATCGAATATCAACTACAGACGCATTAAAGTTATAGTTAAAACCTTCTAATTCAAAAGGGATTCCAATTTTCACTTTGCTATTACCAAGAACAGGCCCATCCTTAGTGACTGTAGCTTGTCCTTCTAAAGTCAAGAGAAAATCTGTACTAAAGTTAATTTTTCTAGGATCTGGTAATTCTTTCACAGAACCATCTGGTTGACCAATTGTCAGTGTTCTCTCTAACTGCTCAACCGATTTAATCCCAATCTGACCATAAGGTTGATTACGGATAATCACATTAGTTTTACCACCTTTTGTAAATCCTTCTTTAATTAACTGTTGAGGATTACGAACATTGAGTCCACGTACCAGTAAATCTACCTCAATGGGTACTGTTTTCGCACCCACTTGAGCCACAGAACCAGAAGTACCAGGGAAAATAAAGATACCCACTATCACTAGCAAAATTACTAATGCAGCCCCTAAATCTAATAGGTTAATTTTACCGAACAAGCGACCTTTAGAATCTAAAATAGCCATAATCAGGTTTGGATAAATTGCAGTTAAGTTTTCAGCTAAGTAATTGATTGTACCGACAAGTTTTTTCCAGTTATCCACAATCTTGATCACTGCATCAGAATTGACAGAAACTAGACATTATGGTTATGCGACAGTTTATCATGATTGCAGGAGATTCAGTGTCATAGTAGCAGTAAGTTATTTGAATTGACTATTTGCCCTATCTGGAGTTGAAAATGCAACTTAGTAAACTGAAAATTCGTCCTCTAATTTTAAGTTCTCACACCAATCTCATATAACTCGATTATGATTAACTCGCAAGGAATTTGGACAAATTATCGTTTGTGGCAGCGGCGCTGTTTGTATCCGTTCATTTCTGTAAGCGTTGCTGTGACTATTTGCTTAGTTACACCACTATCAAGTAAAGCTATAGGTTTTAGCGATCTGATCCGTGTACTCCCACAAGTAACCCAAATATTTAACCTATCTAATATATCCGATCGCCAGGAAGTTGATCTTGGGCAGCAAATAAATCAAGAAATACAGCAAGAAGTCAGAATTTCTCGTAATTCACAACTAAACAGCTATGTTGAACAAATAGGTAGACGTTTAGCAGCTAATAGCACTCGTCCAAATATTGCTTATACTTTTCAAGTAGTTGAAGATCCTGCTGTTAATGCCTTTGCAACCGCTGGTGGTTTTATTTATGTGAATACAGGTTTGTTAAAAACAGCAGATAATGAAGCCGAAGTCGCCAGTGTATTAGCTCATGAAATGGGACATATCGAAGGCAAACATTTAATTAAACAAATGCGACAACGAGCTATAGCCAGTGGTGTAGCTTCAGTATCCGGTTTAGATAGAAGTAAAGCCGTAGGAATTGGTGTGCAACTCGCCCTGAATCTTCCCCGTAGTCGCCAGGACGAATTTGATGCTGATAAAAGAGGATTAGCAAACATCACCCGCACTGGTTATGCTCAGTCAGCAATGGTTTCTTTCATGAAAAAGCTACAAAGAAGTAGCTCCGTACCTACATTTTTAAGCACACATCCAGGGGCAAGCGATCGCGTAATCTCCCTGCAAAATCAGATTAAAAGTCAACCAAGTAGTCAAAATCATGGTTTAGATAATCCGGTATATCAAAGCAAAATGAGAGCATTTTTGCCATAATTATGCTCGTTTTCTATGACGGCGGCTACCTGCAAATTCCTGTGGCTGAACAATTGTCATCACCTCTTCCCAAGCCACAGTCCGCACAACCCTACTGAACACATTGGCCTGATAAACCAACTTATTCGTAATATCCAGCCCCGTCAACCAACCACTACGGGGATGATAAGCGCCAGTATCAATATCTAACCAGCCCTGGCCCTGTGCCAAATTACCGGGAGCCACACCAGGTAAAGTAAAAGTTATAGTATGACCAACTATAATCAACTTATCTGCAAAATATGGTTTCTCTATCCGATGAAACTCATCCCTAATCCAGCATAATTCTTCCGCCGTCTGTTCTTGGACACTCTTTTCTGGATCAACACCTGCATGAGTTAACCAAAAATCTCCCAAATCTAAATATGTGGGCAAACTCTCAAACCAATCCAGATGTTGTTTAGGAATTGTTGCAGATTGGTAACTAGCAATAGTAGCCTGTCCTCCACTGTATAACCACGTTTGCATATTTGTGGACGAAGTATTCTTACCAGTCATGATATTTAATAACATCTGCTCATGATTACCTAGCAAACAAGGGTAATCATTTTCTTTAACAAACTCAACTACTTGGGCGCTTTTTGGACCACGATCAATTAAGTCTCCCAAAAAATATACTTGATCCTCTGATGTAGGTGCTATTTTTGCCAACAGCAACATCAAACATTCATAGTGTCCATGCACATCACCAATAACAACCCTGCGTTGACTAATTTCGCTCATTTGCTTCTAGCTTAAATGAATTAGCTGAATATTTCGACTAAACTTTGATTGGTCTAATTTTCGTTTAAAAGGTCAAGAAAACTTGACTAAGTTATGATTTCTTTAATAATTATGTAGACATTTGGTTAACTTGCCAAGTTCCCATATAAATAATTACTAACACCCAAGACTCCTATCATACATGAATTTTTATGCTTAAGTAGGCTCGTTCTCGGTAACAAAATATAACAAGCATTAGTATTTATTTTCATCTTGCAATAACCATAAACCACTATAAGTCATTCCCGAATCATCTGGTTGCACCAATAAAAAATGCAATCCCTGACTTAGCTGTTTTCGCTCTTGATATAACTTCCCCGCAGCAGTAACTTCCTCATCTGTAAAAGTCGCCAAAACCCACCTATCTACCAAACCAGCTTCTAATACCAACCCATCAGGCGCACCAGCGATATAGTTTAATGATACAGGATTATTTTCCTTTAACCACTGCGCTAAACGCATAGATTTTCGTCCACCGTAAATCACTACACCAGGGATAGGTACTGTTGAAGCTAAACCCAGATTAATTGGTTTGAGAAAATCTGGTATTTGCAAAAAAGGAATTGGTCGTTCTGTAAACTCATCCACAATATCACCAGATGGAATCGTCGCAAACCGCCATTCTTCCCCCCAGAGATTTTCCGGTAATGGTAATGGAGGTAGTTTATCCACAGTTACAGGATATTGTTTTGCTGCTAACCATTGTTTTAACGCCAAAGTTCTCCGAGTAGCTTCAACCTTAATACCTAAATTATTTCCCGCAGTTGTGATTAAACTTAAAGACTGAGGACGAAATACTTGAATTACATCTGGTAACTTTTCCTGACCAGCTAATTGTAATTGTTGGGCAACCCAAGTAGAATTAGCCTGGGATTGGGGACAACTGGCTGTAAATTCAAAACTGCGAGTTGCATCACAAACTAATAGTTCCCATAACGTCTGCCCTTCAACACTTTGTAGCGGACTACGATAAAAATCAGCCTGCCAAATCAGACTCATTCCCTACTCCATAAAAATTAAATAACTCAAAACCAAATTTAGCAAGTTTACTTTTTAACTAAATTCCTGGCAAATTCTATCGCTGCTTCTACTGTAGAAATTTTCCCCTCAGCTTGAGCAACACCAACCTCCATTAATAATTCACCTATCAATGGTGAAGCGGGAATGTTTAACGCCATCATCATGTCTTTACCATTGAGTAAAGGAATAGGATGAGCAACTACATCGTTTTTGTCAAGATAACGCTTGATTAAAGGTTCATAAGTAACAAACATACTTTCTTCAAACATTCCCTTAGCTACAATATCATTTGCTAAAGCTAATACCAACACAGCCGGAAATAAAATTCCCATTTCCCGAAACAGAAAATACTGTTTTCGCAAAGGCATCTTTACCGCTTTTATTTCCGAAAATAGTCTTAATCCCGTTGTCACAGCCCGAATTTCTGCCCGACTATAGGTAAGTTCCTGTAATTCGATTTCGGCAATTTCTGGCTTTGAGTCAACCAGACAAGCAAGTTTAGCAGTAGCTAACCAAGAAGTTTTCACAGTCTCCCGTACATAATTTGCTAATTCTTCTCCTAGTTGTTGCCAATTTTCACTAATTAAAGTATAAGCTTGATCAACAGCAGTTAACTTAATAAAACTTTCCTCAGTCGCGTTTTTAAAGAAACTAGTCAAAACACCATCTTTCCAAGCAGCATTTAGCCAAAATGTCCCTTGAGAATTTGCCAACAAATAACCAATTTCTACCCGTACTCGTTCCGCTGCCACTTGATTAATACTTTTTGCTAAACTGCGAATTGTCTCTTGAGTAGCTGGTTCAATAGTAAACCCAAGTTGGGCGGCTTGACGATAAGCCCGCATTAACCGCAAAGGATCATTTTGTAGATTTATAGGTGATATCATCCGTAACAGTCCAGATTCTATATCCTTACAGCCTTGCAAAGGATCAATAATTTCTTGAGTATGGGGATTATAGGCGATCGCATTAATAGTAAAATCCCTTCTATGCAAATCCGTAATTAAACTTTCCCCCTCCTGTTGAGCAAAATCAGCCGTAGCATGAGGAAACACCACACGGGCAATTTTTCTTTCAGCATCAAGTAACACAAAACCAGCTTGATAACGTTGAGCAATCTTTCTCGCTACCTTCACCGCATCCCCTGGGATAATAAAATCTAAATCCACATATTCCCGAACCCTACCCAAAATCGCATCACGCACCGCACCACCCACCATATAAACAGGTTGTGGCAAATATTCCAGACTACAAGGCCAATTTTTGGCAGCGAGACGAGAAACAACTAATTCATCCATTGTCATAAAAATCAACCTAGTAACTAATGCCGATTATTTTGCATTAAGCTACATTAACTATAAAGCTTCCCAAAGTTGGTTCTATTATGTGTATTTGCGTGAATTGCCACTATGTAGACCGCTGCGTCACCTACAACGCCGTAGAAACCCAGCACCAACAGCCTCACCTGACAGAAACACCAGATTTTGACCCCAACGAACCTGCCATCAACGTCAATATTCGCACACAAGGCGAAATAATTGAAATGGAATGGGATATTGTCGGTTGTCTCAGCTTCAAACAAGAAACAGGTAAATGGTCTAAATTGCGTCCAGGTGAATTAGTCCCCACCTAATTAGGCTAAATTCTGAGATGTTGCTGAGTATTTACAGCCAAAATCAGCAACACAAATTCTTACAAACTCCATTAACTTCCAATTATTCTCTTTCTTTCCTTCTTTCTTCGTGTCCTTCGCTTCTTCGTGGTTCAATCACATTTAATTGGTATTTTCCAGCGGAAAAAGAGTAAAAGCCCAAAATTAAGGTGATTTCACCTTTAACTTCTGAATTATGCTGTATTATTTAGCAGAAAAATACATTTGCATTTACCTTGACAACCATAATCAAACAACTCCCGCTGAATAAATACGCTTTAGCATTACACACCACCACACCAGAACTCGGTTTAGCAATTAGCAACTTTGCCGACTATCCCCAATCTCAAGTTTGGAACTTAGGACGTGACCTATCCAGTCACATTCATCAATATCTAGTTGAAGTAATTAAACCACGAACCTGGGCAGACCTAGAATTTATCGCCGTTGCCAAAGGTCCTGGTGGTTTTACAGGAACTCGCATCGGAGTTGTCACTGCGCGCACACTAGCACAACAGCTAAAAATTCCCGCATTTACAGTTTCCACCCTAGCCGCAGTAGCTTGGCAAGAATATAAATTACAAAGAAATTGCCAACATCCAATAATTGCCGTAGAAATGCCAGCACAACGGGGACAAATTTTTGGTGCTATTTATCAACCCAACCCTGATAATTCGGGCATTACAGCCCTATTATCAGATACATTATTCACGCCGTCTGCATGGCAAGAAACCCTAACTAATTGGCATACCAATCAGTTAATATCAGCCACATCTCACTTAGCAGCCACCGTCAACAGCATTTTGGAATTAGCCTATTTAGATTGGCAGCAAGGAAAAAATCCCCATTGGTCAGAAGCTCTACCTTATTATGGGCAACACCCAGTAGATATTTGAAATTATCGAAATCCGTTTAACCCTTGCCATATAAAGCCCTTAGCTGGAAATAGCCTCTGGTTTTACCCACCTCTAAAAAATATTTCTCAAACCCCTTGACAGAAAAAGGAAGGATTGCTATATTAAATAAGTGCCGAGAGAAAGAAACGACTCCCGGACAACTGAACCGAGAAAAAATAATACTTTGAAAGAATAGATTAAACCAATCCTCGTCGTCAAGATAATTGAAAGAGGATTCGAGATTTTAACTAATTTCGGAGCCAACAAACTCGAAAGAAACAAAATGGAGAGTTTGATCCTGGCTCAGGATGAACGCTGGCGGTATGCTTAACACATGCAAGTCGAACGGTCTTTTCGGAGATAGTGGCGGA